>JBIIVA010000194.1:0-4477 GCA_044339705.1 Crocinitomicaceae bacterium | reverse complement strand
CCATCAACATGTTCCTCTAACACTTACACATTAGACGGTACATTAACCATTACAGGAGGCTCAGGAATATCGACTCCAAATACTGGAACAGTCACCATTAGTTCAAGTTGCGGTGGTACTCCACAGGTGTTTAATTTACCTAATCCAAATATAACGTATAATATCCCAAACCTACCTGCTAATGGTGCTGCTTGCACCGTCACCGCTACTTTTTCCAATTTTGCTTCTTGTAATGCTACTCAAACATATAACGCTCCTTCGTCCTGTAATCCTCCGTGTAGCATTACTTCCATTTCAGCGAATCCAACCGCATGTAATGGATCTAACCAATATGATTTATCAGGAACAGTAAACTTCACAAATCCACCATCCTCAGGAACATTAACTGTTACCAATTCTTGTGGGAACTCGCTAACATTTAATGCGCCCTTCAACAGTTCTGTCAATTACGACTTTACAGGGTTAACGGCTGATGGAAATAACTGTAACGTGTCCGCAACTTTTAGCGCTGACAATACCTGTACAAATTCAGCGAGTTATAATGCTCCTGCTTCATGTCAGAGCACGACAGGATGTGATATTGCACAAATAAACGCAGCAATGGCAGGTGCCGGTTTCCAACCGTTAAATGTACCTGGATATGCCTGCGCACTTTATTTTTACAATCCGAATACTACTAATAATTGGAATACTGCTCAAAGTCAAGCAAATGCAGTTGGTGCAAACTTACTTTCAGTTTGTAGTTTAGCTGAAAACAATGCGGTTTGGAATGCAGCTCAAGCTGCCGGTATAACCGGAGGATTGTGGATTGGATATACTGACCAAGCTTCCGAGGGGAATTGGGTGTGGCAAGATGGTAGCACTTGTACGTTTACTAATTGGAACTCAGGAGAACCGAGCAATACTTCCTCATTTCCTTGTCCTGATGAAGACGCAGCAATTATTCAAATGAGTAATGGGAAATGGAATGATGTCTATCTATCTGCATCGATTTGTACACCGGGCAATTATCCATCCTTGGTAAAAGTGAATCTTTGCCCTGAAGTTACAGCAACTGTTAACCCGGATCCAGTTTGTGTGGGTTCACCTGTTCAGTTAACAGCTACAACTATTCTGGGTTCTAATCCATATACTTACACGTGGTCAAGCCCTGCAACTACTCAAATCGGAACAGGTTCCCCATTCAACTTCACCCCGAGTGGAAATGCCACTGTAACGGTTGAATCTGTAGACCAATATGGATGTACCGCAACATCAACTGTTGATGTTACAACTCAAACTTGTAATACCCCAAGCTGCGTACAAGATCCTTTCTGTTCAGGCACATTAACTTATCCAGCAGGAACGAATGAGACAGATGCGCAAACCACTTATCCAAATAACAACTACGACTGTCTTGCCTCAACTCCTAATCCGGCATGGTATTATATGGAAGTAGCCACACCTGGTGATTTAAGTATTGGTATTACGAATTCGGCAAATGTTGATGTTGACTTTATTATGTACGGCCCCTTTACTGACCTAAATGATGTCAACGCAAATTGTAATAATTTTGGAAACGGGGCTTCAAGTAACACAGTTGTTGATTGCAGTTACAGCTCAAACGCTGATGAAAGCGCAGATGTCAGCAATGTTCAAACTGGTCAAGTTTATGTTTTACTGATTACTAATTTCTCAAATTCACCAACAAATATTTCATTCCAAAATTCTGGTAGTGCTTCTACCGATTGTAGTATCGTTACAAACTGTAATATATCTGGTTTTACGGGTACCCCAACATCTTGTTCCTCTGGTCTGTATGACATATCTGGTTCTATATCATACACTAACCCCCCTACGACGGGAACCTTGACAATTTCAAATAATTGTGGTACAAACTCAATTGTTTTAAACGCACCTTTTGGAGCTTCTGCCAACTATTCTTTTACCGGTCTAACAGCGGATGGAAACGCATGTACAATAACAGCAACTTTTTCAGCAACTACCTGTTCTGGAACATTTAATTATAACGCTCCAACTTGTGTCTGTCCAGCCGACGTTGGTACCTATAATGTTACGAATAATGGAACAAATGCCAATCAAAATTCACCAATTCAGTTATGCTACGGAAATCAGTTAAATATAACCTCCAATAACAACTGGACTCCACCGAGTGAAACCATAGGAGGAACGAATCCTCCACCTTACAATCCCGGAATTTATTGGCTTATTTATTCATGTCCACCAACGGTTGCACTAACTCCTGCCCAAGCAGCGGCTACAAACGACTCAATAACCGGAGATCCATGTTTCGTTGGAATAATTGCCGGAACACCAAGCTGGACAGACGTAAATAACCTATCTGTAATTAACTCATTCCCAGCTGGAACCTTTACAAACAATACCGTTTATTATGTTCCACTAACCATGTATGATACAATCAATGGTTTATACAGTTATGTAATCGCACCTGCATTAATGTGCTATGATTTAGGTTCACCAATTACTGTGCAATATTTACCAGAAATAACTTACACAACATCATTTAATTGTGCAAATGGTACTGCTACAGCCACTTTAAACGGAGGTTCAGCTCAAGTCAATGGAACTAACTTTACTGTAGTTCCAGGCAGTTTATTGCCGAATACAGCAACATTCGTAAATACATCCACGGGTAATGGAGGAACTATTGTGATTGGAAATTTAACGACTGGACCTTATTCTTTCAACATTGTAGATGATGCCGGGTGTCCAAAAACTATATCAGGAAATTTTGTTGGCCCTCAAACTGCAGATATAAATTATTCAAAAGATGTTTATTGTTTAAATAATCCGAACGAAACTCCTACTCAATCTGGAACCCCTGGAGGAACGTACAGTAGTGGAAATGGTGTGAATTTAAACACAGTTACAGGCGAAATAAATTTTGGCAATTCCATTCCTGGAAATTATACAATTACCTACACAACACCTGGGCCACTTTGTCCGGCTACTTCAACTTATGACATAACTATTGAAGATTTTCCAACTGTTGGTGGTGGGCCTGACCAAACTCTATGTGTTGGTACACCTGTGATCTTATCAGCATCGGGAGCAGACTTTTATGACTGGAGTCTAGGTCTTCAAGACGGAATACCCTATTTACCTAATTTAGGTGAAACCGAGTTTTATGTCGTTGGAACCACTTTTGCCGGATGTGAAGGAAGCGATACAGTAAAAGTAACAGTCATAAACAATTGTAATACAGAAGAAGAAGTAGTTTTATGGGTGCCTAATTCATTCACTCCCGATGGTGATCAGTACAACCAAACTTTCAAACCAGTATTCTATTCAGGATTTGATCCTTTCGGATATGAAATCTATATTTACAACCGATGGGGAGAGCTCATCTGGGAAAGTCGCGATGTAAATGTAGGTTGGGATGGATCCTACTTTAAAGGTCGTAAAGTTGTTGACGGAACATATACCTGGAAAATTAGATTCAAACTTAAAAATAACGACGAAAAAAGAACAGTTGTTGGTCATGTTAGTGTGTTAAGATAATTTTAAATCTTAATATTTATTTAATACGATTATCTTTCTAATCTTATTTTTACATGGCATCTTTGAGGATGAACATAGTTAACAGAGAATTAAGCTGGTTGTCCTTCAATGAACGTGTCCTTCAGGAAGCCACTGATCCCAATGTTCCCATTGTAGAACGTATAAGATTTCTTGGAATTTATTCGAATAATATGGATGAATTTTATCGTGTACGCGTTGCAAATGTTCGGAGATTAGCACTTTTAAAAAAACAGAAAATAGATGGCTTCGAAGGAAGCGCGACAGATCTTTACCAAGAAATTCGAAAAGTTGTTATTAAACAACAAAAAAAATTCGAATCAGCATTTCAAGAAATTTCGGAAGAATTCAAAAAAAATAATATCAATTTCGTTAACGAAACTGGGCTTAATGAAACTCAAACAGAGGAATTAACGCGGTATTTTCAAGATGAACTGCGTCATGTTATTTTCCCAATTATATTAGACAAAAAAAACACACTTCCGAAGTTAAGAGATTACGCCATTTACTTGGCTGTAAAAATTGAAGACAGTAAAGGTAAAATTCGTTATGCCTTAATTCAAATTCCATCAGATGTTTCTCGATTCAAACAATTAAATAGTACAAACAGAATTGATGTAATCTTAATAGACGACATCATCCGGCTTAATTTAAAGGACATATTTTCCATTTTCAAACCTGCTAAAGTTTCAGCATATACTTTCAAATTCACTCGAGATGCCGAATTAGATTTAGATGATGACATAACGCTTCCATTTATCGAAAAGATTGAAAAAAGTTTAAAAGACAGGAAAAAAGGTGTTCCCGTTAGATTTGTTTTTGATGAAAAAATGCCCGATGACTTATTACATTTTCTTCTAAATGCTTTGAACTTAAGAGCGGAAATAAACACGATTCCAGGTGGTAGATATCACAACAATAAAGATTTCATGTCTTT
>JBIIVA010000193.1:0-4501 GCA_044339705.1 Crocinitomicaceae bacterium | reverse complement strand
CGAGTCACTCTGTTCCTTACTTGGAATTCAGATTGATTAGTTTTTAATAAAATAAAGTGGTTTGCGATTTTCACCATTTTTAAATTCCAAATAATACAAACCATTTGCATAATTTGAAACATTTAAAATATATTCATTGCCGACTCGAATCTCTTCGATTTTCCTACCTTCAATTGAATAGCAACTCATTTCTATTAGTTTAGAGGTTTGAATGGTTAAATAATCGTTCGTTGGATTAGGAAAGAACTTCACCTTCGATTCAATTTCTTTTATTCCAACATTATCGTAGACAACGATTAATGAGGAATCAGATGAGATGCATCCATTGGCATCAACGAGAGAATAGACAATGTAATGTTCTCCAACTCCCGCTAAACCGGGGTGAAAACTTGTTCCAATGATTCCTGAACCGGAATAAAATCCTCCTGTTGGGTTACCAGGTGTTACGTTGAAAGCTAAATCTTGAGTACCAATGAGGGTAACTATTTCAGAATAGTTTACGGGTTGAATTGTAAAAAAATCAATGAAACATGAATCTTTTGAAACACAGCCATTAACACTCGTTCCGGTAACGGTATAAAAACCTGAATTTGTTGGAACAAAAGGAATATTGTTTTGAATGGTTTGATTCCATGCATACGTTGTTGCCTCTCCTGTTCCGGTTAAGGTAATTGAACTTCCGGGACAAATGATACGATTCGGACCGGCATCCACAAACGGCAAAGGATAAGAAATTAAATTTTTTATCCCTTTGGTTCGACAGCCTAATTGATCGGATAACATAACTGAATATCCACCTGGAATTGCAGTATTAATGGAATTCGACTGAAATCCATTTGACCAGACTACAGAAATAGGAGTCATATTTGAATTATAACCCAAGCTGACCGTTTGTCCAACACAAATCCCGGAAGGTCCTGTAATGGAAACAGACTTGTGTTTTTGAAGCAGTGTTTCATGAGCGTTAACCTTACCATATCCATAACCGAAATTAGGAGTGATTCCAGACTGAGCATCTGAAGAAGAACTATTAATTAAGTCCATTTTAAAGTCGGAGTAACGAGCATTTTTGCATTTCTGTAGGTAGAGAGCTGCAATTCCTGCAACAAGTGGTGATGACATGGATGTGCCTCCATTTCTTGCGTGAAATCCTCCTTGATCGATGGAAGAATTGTTTGCCGAATTGGATAAAAAAGAGAGTGGGGCTGCAGCCAGAGATAAATCACCGCTAGCAGATACATCTGGTTTTACAACACCATTTCTACTGGGGCCTTTGCTACTTGTTTCAGCTAATTGTCCAACTGCAACCGTTGAACTTGGTGTATAAATGTTATTGTTCTTATCGATGTAATTCAAACGATTTCGGAGATTTCCAACTGAAATGACTTTGTCAGAACAATTCCAGGATGAAACAATGGATTGTAGAGTGTCCGGCATTACATAGTTAAATATACCCGGCATTACATCTGCTGTTGGGATAGTTGTTTGAAAATTACTTAATTTCTGCCAAGATCCACCCCAAACATCAAATTTTCCGGAACCAAATGTTTCAAATCGATAAAGATAATTGAGCGAGTCAATGGTTCTAAAAACTACTTGCATGTGAAAATTACTACCTTCAAATTCTCGAAACGTTTCAATGCATGCTAATCTTTGTCCAGTTGAGCTGTATAATGTATCATAAAGCATGGGAAATGTATTCGAATTATCCAAGAAATTTCGAAAAGCAGTTCTGCCCCTAAATTCATAAGTCGGAGCAGGTAAATCGGCGCCAAATGCAAAGTTGATATTTGCCTCTGATGAATCGGCCCAGAGATCAAAAAGGATTTTATTGTTGCCGACAAAAGTAACTCCTGGATTGTTTAAATTCCAGAAAAATGAGGTGTCTTGATCGACACTATTTTGAATATGAAATTTTCCCTGAGCACCGGCATTTCCAGCAGCACAAACTACAATTCGACCTTCTTTTGCTTCGACCAGTGAATCAATGTATTCAGCAGCGGGGTCTTTGCCATCGTGACTCCCTAAATAAGTACCGAGCGACAAATTAATAACGGCGGGTTTTCCTAAGGAGTCTGCAACTCGGAAGATATAGTCACATGCATCCGCGATCGAAAGGGTCCAGTTTTGCAGATTGAAATTTGTTTCCACCACGATGATATCAGCTTCTGGCGCAACCCCTTTATTTCTATTATTTGCTCTTCCGTTTCCTGCGGCCATTCCTGAAACGGTTGATCCATGAATCGTTCCTGTTTCTAAAGAGGTACAAGTCCCATTATTAATTGCCGAACTATCCCAAACAACACCATAATTGTAGGGTTGAGGGGCATTGCTGCCATTAACGGTGTGATCCCAATAGCGCAAGACTCGTGTTTTTCCGGATTGCAATTTAAAATCAGAGTGATTGAAGTCTATTCCTTGGTCAACTATTCCTATTATGACATCTTTTCCAGTGTAAGAAGTATCGAGATTAAAGCCTTGATGAACCAAGTTTACCTTGTGACGCGTAATAGCACTATCAGCCATAGCCATTGGGTTGCTGAATTCAAAATAGAAATCTTTTAGTGATGGTTGGTGTTTGTTTTCGTTCACCCAGTTTGATGAAGTAGAAAAGAAAACCCAATTTTCAGTTTCATATTTAATTTCTATTTTGTTCTCATTCAGGAATTTCTTATTCTCTAAATTATTGGGCAAACATGAAGTGATGACCGTATTTGGTTCGTTCTTCAAAAAGTCTTCGAGAAATAAGTATTTTTTTTGACTGGTAACTTGACTAATTACCAAAAGTAGAAAAGCGATTATAAGTGGTAGTTTCATATTCATGAGTAAAGTTGGCTTCCTCTAGCGAATTTAAGAAATTAAAATGAAATTCCTTTGCCCTGTTAGTACAACTTAGGAAACTCGATGGGGTCAACTTCATGCATCATTTCGTATGCTTTCTCGATAATGTCGTCTATGCTTGGTTTGGAAAAATAATCACCATCTGTTCCGTAAGCGGGACGATGATCTTTCGCGCTCAATGTTTCAGGAGCTGAATCCAGGTGGTAATAAGCTTTTTGTTCTAAAAGTATCTTGTCCAAGATGAATGCAGTTGCCCCACTACTCACATCCTCATCGACAATTAGTAAGCGATTTGTTTTTTTCAATGAATCAGAAATGGAGTGATTAATATCGAAAGGTAATAAAGTTTGAACATCAATCAACTCAACGGAAACTCCCATTTCTTCAAGAGATTGAGCTGCAACCTGACATAGATTTAATGTCGAGCCATAGGAAACCAACGTTAAATCGGATCCTTCCTTTACAATTTCAGGAATTCCCAGAGGCTCCATAAATTCACCAATATTTATTGGCATGCGTTCTTTTGTTCGATATCCATTGAGTGGTTCAATCACTAATGCTGGATCGTCAGCTGACATTAAAGTGTTGTAAAAACCAGCGGCTTTTGTCATGTTTCTTGGGACACACACGTAAATCCCACGCAAAGCATTTATAATCATTCCCATCGGTGAACCACTGTGCCAGATTCCTTCTAATCTATGACCACGTGTGGAAATAATTAACGGAGCTTTCTGACCTCCTTTTGTTCGGTACTGAACCGTCGCCAAGTCATCCGACATCACTTGCAAGGCATAAAGTAGATAGTCCAAATATTGAATTTCTGCTACAGGACGTAAACCACGCATGGCCATTCCGATTCCTTGTCCGATGATTGTGCATTCGCGAATTCCCGTATCAAAGACACGAATTTCTCCAAATTGCTCTTGTAATCCCTCCAATGTTTGGTTTACACCTCCAATTTTGCCGGCATCTTCGCCAAATACGAGCATCTCAGGATGTTTATCTAATAATTTCCTGTAATTTTCACGAAGTATGATTCGACCGTCTTCCATTTTTACTTCGGAATCATATTGTGGAGGAATTGGCTTTGTTTTGAGCGCATTTTTCTCGGATTCTGAATGAAGGTGAGAGCTGTATCTATCAAAATTATCGGCTAAGCTTTTTTGAATCCAAGTAACTAATGTGGATTTCGATGGCGTATTCTCCTCTCGAGTCATTCGTAAAACCCGACGAGATGTATTCAACACATCTTTTCGAATAGGTTCGAAGGTTTTTTCTAGAGCCTCAGCTTCTTTTGCTATAAAAACACCATTAGTACTTTCTTTCGAAAGTGTTTTTAAAATTGAAACAACTTCATTCAAGTCCTTTTTTATGGTGTCTGAGAATGCTTTCCAGGCATAATTTTTAGCTTGACGTACTCGTTCTTTTGCTTCCTTTTGAATTCCTTCTAATTCAGATTCCTCGGCAATTTTCAAACCATTCGCGTCAAACGCTAATATCCATTCTTTGAATTTTAGAATGCAATCGAATTCTTCTTCCCATTTTAATCTTTCTTCAGATTTATAGCGCTCATGAGATCCTGATGTAGAATGTCCTTGTGGCTGATTAACTTCTTTCACGTGCACTAAAACGGGTACATGTTCCTCGCGAGCTATTTTTA
>JBIIVA010000037.1:0-16228 GCA_044339705.1 Crocinitomicaceae bacterium | reverse complement strand
AGTAGAAAACCCAAAATTTTCACTTTTTTGAATTTCATTTAGTTGCTCAACCCAATACGAATCATTCAAGCAAATATTGAGAAAGCCATTGATAACCTCAATTTTTTTGATCTCTGCAAGTTGACTTTTTAAAAAATCACCAATTTTCGCAGCTGCTTCGGTTGGTGAGCAACGCATTATTTTAGAAAATGGAAATGTTACTAAAGTGAAATCACCTTCCACATCTTTACGTGTAATTTGAAATTGAATTTGGGATTCCTCTATTTGACTTCCAAAAAGAGTCAATGAGTTTGCAAGCATTAATTCTTTTATTTTTTTTTCCATAATCTAATTTTCCAATGTTTCAGTAATCGATTCTAGAATTTCAAAAGCTGTTTCAGCCATTTTGTTTTTTTTCTCGTCTAGACAAGGGTTAACTTCAACCATTTCCAAAGCAACCAGTTTCTCTAGTTTACAAACCTCAATAAGAATCTCTTTCGCCTCTTCCGGTTTTAGACCGTTCGCAACAGGAGTTCCTGTGCCATGAGAAGTTAAAATCGGATCCATTGAATCTACGTCAAACGAAGCATATAGTATGTCAACACCATTAAATTTTCGTTTCAAATCGGCTGTTAAATTTTGAACTCCCAATCGTCTAACTTCCTCAACGGTGTAGTTTTTAATATTTAATTGATTGATTAAATAATCCTCTTCTTTTTCAGTATCTCTAACAGCAATAAAAATCAAGTTTTCAGGATCCAATGATTTAGATTTTAGTTGATTCCAAGATTCGATTATGGAGTCATCAACCTCATTTTTTTTACACTCCAAATTATCGATACCCAGTGCAGTAGATACTGGCATACCATGCATGTTTCCCGAGGGTGTTGTAAATGGAGTATGCAAATCAGCATGTGCATCGATCCACAAAACACCTATTTTCTTTGTGGCATAAAAATTTGAAATTGCTGAAATTGTTGCTCCTGCTGAACTATGGTCACCGGAAAGGATTATGGGAAATTGACCATTTTCTAAAGTATTTTTAATTGCTTGATTTACCGATTTATAGATTTCTTTGATGCCATTTATGTTTTTTGCAAACGAACTATCTTGGGAAACATCTAACAAGTGATTCAAGTCAGGGATTACATGAAGATCATTATTTTCGAAAATTCTTGAACGTTTGTTTCGCGAGGCTGTTATGATCGCTTGTGGACCAAGCGAGGCTCCCCTCGTTCCCGCTCCTAGTTCAGATGGATTAACAATAAATTGAATTCTTTTTCGCATAAAACTTCCTTTCTAAAGGACTGCAAAATTATAACTAATAAACTAAGTAACAGATTAAAATTGTGAATCTATTTTTTGTAACTTTGGGCAAACTTTAGGGGATGTAGCTCAGTTGGCTAGAGCGCTTGACTGGCAGTCAAGAGGTCGTCGGTTCGAGCCCGATCTTCTCCACTAAATGATTCAAGTTATGGACAAAGGATTTCAAACAACCATTTTTTTAATCCTTTGTCTACATTCTTGCAACAAATTCATTTCCCAAAAACAAATCCCTTTCTCCGGAGAGCTTGTATATTCCATAGAAAGAGTCGACAAAAAAGATTCTGTGAAAGCGGAAATGATTATTTATGCTCGAGATTCGTTGTTACGAGTGGTTAATTTTAACTCAGAATCAGGAAAACAAGAATTAATTAAACACCTCAGACTCGGAAAATCGTATTTGCTTTTTGATACCCCAAAACAAAAATTTGCTATTCGAACCAATGAACACCTTGAAAAAGATACAATTGATAGATACTATTTTAAAAAAACGTTGAAATACAAAAAAATTTCAGGGTTAAAATCACAAAAATTCAAGGTCAAACAACGAGAAGTTAAAAACGAACTTGACTTCTACATTCACACCAAAATTGCAGCCAAATATGCCAATTCATTCACGAGTTTACCAGGCTTACCAGTAATATATTTTATTCCTACAGATCACGGGCTTTACAAGTATTCCTTGAAATCAATAAAGAATACCATACCTCCACTTTCGCTATTTTCATTTGGTAACGACTATAAAATCGTAACTTTTGAGGAATTCACTTTGGAATTTTCAAGACTCTACGAAACAGGGGAATAAAGTCCATTTAACTAACATTTTCATGTTTATAGTTATTGTCTAAGCTTCATTGAGACTGTATAGTTTCGTTTAATTTCGTATCATACCCCACGAGTAGAAATGGAAGAAAACGAATTTATACCCAAATCGGAAAAAAAGGAGACTGAAACACCTCCAAAGGCAAAGCTCAAAAAAGAGAATAAAAAAGATCAGCCTGAAACCTCAACTAAATCAAAGTTTTCATTTTTTGAAAAAATTGATAAACAAAGGGTCAAGGTAGTCTTTGGATCAATTCTCTCTTTACTTTCATTGTATTTGTTTATTGCATGTGTTTCTTATTTATTCACGTGGGAGGTTGATCAGGATAAGTTATTAAATCGGCATTTTATCGATTTTTTATTTGATAGTAATACCCCTGCCGTTGAAAATTGGCTTGGGAAATTTGGAGCTTGGACATCCCATTTACTTATTTATGATCTATTTGGATTAACATCCTTTGGAATCTGTTTTCTCATGTTCATTTCCGGATTTAAAATTCTTTTTGACGTCGCACTATTTCCGATTTTGAAATCTTTTATGATTGTGTTTTCATACATGCTATGGGGTTCGCTTTTTCTTGGTTTTTTTGCCAGTCAAGTAAGTTATCTAGGTGGGACTTTTGGTTTTTATCTCAATGAATGGTTAATTCTTGCTCTGGGTCATTTTGGAACCCTCTCCTTAGTTATCGCTTCCTTTTTTGTGATAACAACATTGCTTTTCAGTCCAAATTACAAAGCCCTATTTTCAACTCTTTTTGCTTCGAAGGAACAAGACTCTTTTGATTCAATTTCAGATGCAACAGAGAATGAGGTAAGAAGATTTGATGACATTCACGTTGTTAATCCTATTCGTGAGCATCAAATTCAAGAAGATATCCTTTCCGAACCAGTTGATTTCTCAAGAAATGATTATGATGTAGAGGATGACGATTACGCTGATTTTGATGAAAGTGAACTCATTGTAACGATTAAAGAAGATCAAAATGAATTGAAATCACAGCCTGAATCCGATTTTGAGTTTGAAATTGGAGGTGAAGAGGAAAATGCTCATATTGTAACAAATGTGAATCCATCCCCAAAAAATGAAACATTGAAAGGAGACGATGAAGATCTTGCTGCTGGACTTGTTGCTGAATATGGCGAATATGACCCAACGAAGGATTTGGAAGGTTACATGCTACCGCCAATTGAATTAATGAAGGACTATGGAACAGGAGGAGTTTCAATTAACAAGGAAGAAATTGAATCCAATAAAGACCGAATTGTTCAAACATTATCCCATTACAAAATTGACATTGCGAAAATCAAAGCTACAGTTGGTCCTACAGTGACATTGTATGAAATTGTGCCTGCTCCCGGTGTTCGTATTTCTAAAATTAAAAACCTAGAGGATGATATCGCTTTAAGTTTGAGTGCGCTTGGGATTCGGATTATCGCTCCTATTCCGGGAAAGGGAACAATTGGAATTGAAGTTCCAAATTCAAATCCTGAGATGGTAAGCATGCGCTCCTTGATTGCGTCTGAAAAATTTCAAAATTTTGATGGTGAACTCCCTGTTGTTATGGGAAAAACAATTACAAATGAAACGTTCGTATTTGATCTCACGAAAATGCCTCACTTGTTGGTTGCAGGTTCAACAGGTCAAGGTAAATCAGTTGGACTCAATGCAATCTTGATTTCCATTTTATACAAAAAACATCCTGCTCAAGTCAAGTTTGTTTTGGTCGACCCTAAAAAAGTGGAATTAACACTTTACAATAAAATTGAACGTCATTTCCTTGCTAAATTACCGGGTGAAGAGGACGCAATTATTACGGATACATCGAAGGTTGTAAATACACTAAACTCACTGTGTATAGAGATGGATGAGCGCTATGAGCTTTTAAAAGATGCCGGTGTTCGAACGATCAAAGAATATAATGCGAAATTCATTGCGCGACGATTAAATCCGGAGAAAGGTCACCGCTATTTACCTTATATTGTTGTTTTAATAGATGAGTTTGCCGATTTGATTATGACTGCAGGAAAAGAAGTGGAACATCCGATTGCAAGAATTGCACAGTTAGCAAGAGCAATTGGAATTCACTTAATTGTAGCTACACAGCGACCATCTGTAAATGTTATTACCGGCATGATTAAAGCAAATTTCCCAGCTAGAATTGCATTTAGGGTTTTATCTAAAATTGATTCACGAACTATTCTCGATGCATCAGGTGCAGATCAGTTGATTGGTCGAGGCGACATGTTAATTTCAACAGGATCAGACATGAAACGTTTACAATGTGGTTTTGTTGACACACCTGAAGTTGAGGAAATTTGTGGTTTCATCGGTGACCAACGGGCATATCCTGAGGCGTTAATTCTTCCGGAGTATATTCCTGAAGGTTCTGAAGGTGGTTCAGATTTCGATATGAATGAAATTGACCCTATGTTTGTTGACTCAGCTCGAATAGTCGTTATCAATCAGCAAGGTTCGGCAAGTTTACTACAGCGCAAATTAAAGCTTGGCTACAATCGCGCAGGAAGAATTGTGGATCAATTAGAAGGTATGGGGATCATAGGTGCATTCCAAGGCAGCAAAGCTCGCGAGGTACTATTTAGCGATATTGAATCACTTGATGAATTTATGAGAGCAAAAGGATTGCTATAATTCGAATTATTTTACGCGATTTAACGCCATAGCTTTCAGCATCCAATTTGGGAGAAATTTCCCGGGTTTTCTATTTTTTAAATTGATATACCAACCCATTTTTTTTATAACCGGAACTTTGTGGGTTTCTACAAATTCAATCCACGTCCCATCAGGGTCCTCAATGTATGAGAATCTTCCGCCGGCTTCACCCATATCAAAAGTGTCAGAACTGTCAACGGTAAAATGAAAACCGCCTTGTTCACATTCTTTTTTCAGTTGCTCCATACCTTGAACATCGAAGCATAAGTGAATGAACCCCCAATCGCCCCAAAAACGATTTTCAAACATATTTCTACGGCCAGTTTGATCAATCGCTTGAACGAGCTCAATTTGGGTTGCCCCGAGTAATTTAGCAAACGGTCCTTTTCTTAATTCTTTATGAGAAAGTCTAATTCTACGAAACTTTTTATCTCCACCATTTAAAACTGAAAAATCTTCAAACGAATCTGTTACGTCGTAATCGATCGTATCATAGCCTAATATATCTTTATAAAGTTTTAGTGATTTTTCCATGTTGGAAACTCCAATAATTGTTCCTGCCACCCCGCCACATCTGGAGTAATGTCCGGTGTCTGAAAACCAACTTCCGCCTTCTACAATTTGAAAAACATTGCCATTTGGGTCTTTCACGAAAAAGGATAGTTTCCCCGATGGGTCGCGCATTGGTTCATTTAGAATTTTACCTCCATTACCTTTTATATATTCATAAGATTTTCTTACATCGCGTGATTTGATTTTACACACAAACATCCCAAAATCACCTAGTTCAATTTCAAATGTGGCCTTTTCCGTATTTCTACTCGTGTATTGCCAAATTTCGAAACCACCGCCGCCTTCCATGCTCAGCGCTAGGGTTGCTGTTCGCGATTGAACAATTCCACCAGTATATTTTGTCATAAGTGGAGCAGGAGCAGCTTCTTCAAAAATGCGAACATCTATCCCAAAGTTTATTCTATACCATTTCCAAATTTCTTGTACGTTCGGAACACCTATCCCCATTTGTTGAATACCGCAAATGATTTTCTCCATGACTTTTTTTTGCAAAATTAGAAATTGTTTTAACGTATAGCTCGCTCATTGAACAATACGTAACCGTAGCTAACTTGAAAAGCATACGGATTTGATTGTTTTGGAAAATAATTAAAAGTTGCTCTTATTGGACCTACAGGTGAATGATAAATAAGAGATGAGGAAAACAAAATGGATGTCGACTTTAATTCTTGATCGAATCTTATGGTTCCATCGGAATTCTGTTTAAGCAGCAGAATTGGTTGATAAATGTATCCGTCGGCTCTTAAGTCAATATTTTTATAGATTGAAAAAATAAGGTTTAGACCCACTCCGATGAATTGCGGAGATCTGTACTCCGGAAGGAAATAGGTTTCTGCATCAGGTATGAGGTTAAATGAAGGCAGCGATAACAAACTTGAAGTGTAGTTTGAAAAGAGAGATTGTGTATTATATACAGCTTTAGCGTGAATGCCGAGATGAAATAATTTATAATCAAAAACAAAGGATTGCATTTCAGCTTGTATGCTTAGCCAATTATGATTTTTCGTAAATGTATCTTTTAAAATGGATGTTGTTCCCGGATAAGTATTTTCAAGACCATTGACATATCTTGCTTTCAGTAAAAAATAGTGTCCTGAACTCGCGAATTGTTTTTTATTGAGGCTATTTTGTAATATTTCTCCCGAAAATGCAAATCCACTGAATATGGTGTAATCAGAAGTATCTTTACTCGTAAAAGATTGGGTCTGATAATAGTCATCCTCCAGTCCAAAGTATCTCGCATCCCAGGTTAACTTGGAATTGTTTCCTAACGGCATTTTTAATTTAATTCCTCCATAAATCTCATTCTGAATGAGAAAAGAAGGCTTGACATCCTCGAAAAAAGTGGCAAAACTTCTAAAATAATCCCAACGATTCAACGTAAAATAACCCGAGATTGAAATTGGGTAAACAGAAGGTATTTCAACATTTACATCTGCTTTAGCCGAACCATAAAATTTTCCGAAATAAGATTCTGCATGTACACTTGATGCAAATTTCCCCAACGAACGAAAGGTAATTCCAAGATAACCCGTGTTAACCGCCCTGGAGGAGAAATGTCCACCAACATCTACTTTGAAGTCTTTGGCTTTTGTTATTTTTAAATCGAGATTAAAGGTACTATCTTCCATTTTTTGAAGAGTTGGAAGAATGTATTCGATTTGCGGAATGGCATACAATCGAAAGTATCTTTTTTCAACTTTTTCAGTCGACAGCACTTCATTTTTACGTGAACGAATCATCGATTTACGAGCATAAGTTATGTCTCGTCTTCTATTGTAATTATTGGATATAGATGAGACGTTCAGATCAAGTATTTGCTTTTTAAAAAATGATCGTTTGGCTGTAAGTTCCTCTTTTGAGATTCTCCTTGAAATAAACCCTTCTAGAGAGTCAAGTTGTTTTTGAGCAGCCAAGTATCCATCTTCAATAGCTTGTTTCACTAACTCGAACTCAAAAGTTCCCACATTTGTTTTAGGTTCAATGATTATTCCTTCATTACACGGCAATTGAAAATTGGTTGGAGTAGTCATCATTTGGTTTATTAGACCGATGAAATCGCGCTCATTCAGTGCTTTTGGATTGTCAGCGACCTTACTTCCAATTATAAAATCGGGTTGAAAATCACGATACATGACATCAACAGGAAAATTATTATACAAACCTCCGTCAAAAAGGATTATGTTATCGATTTTGATGGGATTGACGTATAACGGATAAGTCATGGAAGCACGAACAGCCTCGTTTAAATTCCCTGTTGAAAACACAACGCTTTTTTTATTCACAATGTCTGAAGCAACACAACGAAAAGGCACAAAAAGTTGATCGAAATTATTCTTCATTGAGGCACTCGTTACTCCCATAATCCTCAACATTTCGTAATCAAGTAAAGCAGGTGTAACTAAATTAAGTGGAATTGATTTTTTAAGTATGCTATCTCGAGAGAATGAGAAACTCAAAACATTGGCATTTATTTCTTCTTTTCGGAATAAAAATTGTTTTTCGGAATTTAATTTCCCTGATGTCATTAATTGAAAATCTTCACTCAAAACGTAGGCTTCAATTTCTTCAGGAGACATGCCAAAAGCGTACAAACTGCCAACCAAGGCTCCGGCTGACGTCCCTGTTATGTAATCGATTGGAATTCCACGTTCTTCCAATGCTTTCAACACTCCAATGTGAGCGATACCAGCAGCGCCACCGCCGCTTAAAACTAGTCCAATTCGCTGCTGTGCGATTGACAAATGAGTAATCACAAGAAATAGTAGAAGAAAAATTGTGGAATTGATTTTCAATTTTGTTCTTTTGCACAAATTTAGATTTAAAAAAGTGAATATGAAACCTGAAAATCAATCAAAATCAACGGATTTGCAGATAACATTGAAATGTTTCTTTGGTTTCGAGGAAACATTGAAAGAGGAATTGATTGAATTAGGTTACTCCGACGCTGAAATTCTAAATCGTGCAGTACGAATCAAAGGTTCTTGGAAAGATGTTTATTACCTGAATCTTCATTGCCGTTGTGCTATTTCGATTTTAGTTCAAATAAATCATTTTTTCATTAAATCGGAGGATGATTTGTATCAAAGAGCCAAGAAGATTAATTGGACGTCATTATTCGACATCAAAAAAACGTTTTCGGTAAAAGGAGTAGTTCATTCAACGGTTTTCAGAAACTCTCAATATCCACTTTTACTGATAAAAGACGCAATTGTTGATACATTTCGAGATGAGTTTGATGATCGTCCGAATGTTGAATTGAAGACTCCGCAGATCGTTTTTGATGTTTATATTCGAGAAAACGAGGTTACTATTTCCATAAATACGAGTGGATTACCGCTTTTTCAACGTGGATATCGCAGTTCCGTGGGAGAAGCTCCTTTGAATGAAGTTGTTGCTGCTAGTTTAATTCGCTTATCGAAATGGAATCGAAAAACCAATTTCTTGGATCCATTTTGTGGCTCAGGAACTTTATTGATAGAAGCTGCGCTATTAGCAACTGGAATTCCTTCCAATATTGAAAGGCAGCATTATGCTTTCAAAAATTTAAAGAATTATGATTCTGAATTGTGGGAAGAAATATTCAGTCAAGCAAAACGTGTGGTTCGAGAGTTACCAATTTCAATAATAGGCTGTGATATTTCAGATGATATGATTTTAAAAACCAGAAGAAATTTGAGAGCCATGAGCTTTGGTAGATTCATTGAAACCTCTATTAAGTCATTTGATGAAATTCAAAATTCCGATGAAAAGTGTTTTATCATTACAAATCCACCTTATGGCGAGCGCATTCAAGCAAACATTCCAGAGTTATATGAATCAATTGGAAATTGGCTCAAACACAAAATGCCGAATACTGAGGCGTGGATTATTTCATCCTCTGAAGAAGGCTTGAAATCAATTGGATTAAAACCATCTAAAAAATTCAAAGTTTTTAATGGTGATTTAGAATGTTCATTCCGAAGATTCGATATTTATGAAGGTTCGAAACGAGGGATTAACTGAGAATATACCGCATGACAAAATCATTCATGAAGTAACCATTTCCGATATCGAAATCTTGTTCATAGATAATTTCAAACCCAAATCTTTTGTAAAAATCAACTGCCTTATTGTTTCGGTTGACTTGCAAAGACATTGATTGCATTTGACTCTCATTTGCAAAATCCTTTGCTTTCTTCATAAGTTGAAAACCAATACCTTTTCCATGAAATTCAGGTAAAACATAGATTTTGTGAATCTGCATATTTGCTTCTTCAGGATGATTTGTTTCAACATCTAAGAATCCAATATCCATTGCATTTGAAGCAATACAGAAATAAGTGTGATTATTTAAAAAATTCAATTCCAAAGTTTCAATTGAATACATCCAATTGAGCATGTATTTCATTTGCTCTTGACTAATAATATGTTCATACGTTTTTGGCCAAATTCGATGAGCCAAATTTTGAACAATCTCAAGTTCTTTTTTCTCGAGAATTCGAATTTCCATTACTGTTTGATGAACTTATCTTGTTGAACTTTGCCTTCAATTAAAATTCGAATGAAGTATTGACCAGGAGTTAAGTCTGAAACATATACCTTTCCGTTGATGATCGGTTTTTCGAAGTAATTACCAGCAATATCAAAAATATCAACCGTTTTTGGAAGTTCCTCAACAATTGTAAAATGAAGTTCATTCATTACCGGATTCGGATAAACACTCCACATTAATTCCTGCGGCGGATTTTCTAATCCAACGGTCTCCAATGCCAATTTTACAGCAGCATACGCATTAATTTTTCCTGCTCCCCATTTTGGGCTGCCTTCAGGTGGAATAGCACCCGTATAATTATCATGCCGTGCTGTTTGCATAATGATTTCTTTAACTTGTCTTGCCGACAAATAAGGATTGGCATCGAGAATCAAAGCAGAAACTCCTGCCACCATCGGCGAAGCCATGGAAGTTCCTGATAATTTTGCAAAATGATAAGTTCTGCCATTGAAATTTACCGAGGTTGTCGAAGTAAAAACGGCGTCTGTAAATGAAGACATCGAAGAAACCACATTTACTCCTGGCGCTGCGATATCTGGCTTCATCACACCATCATATCGAGGACCGTTACTGGAAAAAGAGGCCGCTGCTCCTCCTGTCAAATTTCCATTTGGCGTAGTGTATTGGGCTGAATAAGCCGCTACACTGATGACATCATCAGAACAGGAAGGTTCGCTTATTCCATTTTGATTATCACCGACGACTGTTCCCGTTCCGCTAGCAGAAAAATTCATTCCCCAGTTCCCTACGTCATTACTTAATTCTGTGACATTCCAATAATGAACAGTGCCAGATTCTGCAGTTGATTTCAATAAAACTCGAAGTGATGAATTTAAATTCTTTACACGAAGTCTCATTTGAGTTTTATCATTCAATGGATGAGCACTATCCGCAGAAATATTATACCATATTGTATCAGTATTTGCAACTAAGAAAGAATCAATGTAAATATCGGTTGAATTAGTTGAATAGTACGGGCTCTCAGCCAAAACACTTCCTGTACTATTTGTGATAATAATTCCATTCGAAAAACTTTTTCCTACTTCTCCCCAAGCGTGAATGCTTTGCCCCCACATGTTTGGATTCGCGCTGTATGAATAGAAATCAATTTTAGACTTCAATACATCATTATTGAACGTTTTTTTGAGGTGAAAATTCACATTTCCATTATTTCCGCCTGAGTTGGCAAAAACTACCCCTAAATCAGTATACGCCGTAATCGCTTGACTCAATAGCGAATTACCATCTAGTGTTCCAAAATGATAAAGTCCCCAACTCATATTGATTACCAATCTTTTACCATCGGCGTTTGCTTTTTGATACATCCATTGCCATGCGTCAAGAACCGCATTTTCATCAACGAGAAAAGTCACAAATAAAAACTTTGCATCAAAAGCAACACCCCGATAAATTGTTCCTGCGCCACTACCACCTGCAATACCGGCGACATGCGTGCCATGTGTTGCATATGAATAGATGTTTGATGTATCAGATCCAGCAGTAAATAAATCGGAAGGAGTTTTATATTCTGTTCCGTAATCAAATCCAATGGGAGCAGGACCACTTCTTTTAAATTGATCCCAAGCAGCTAAAATTCTTGTTTGTTGAAGTGCAGTGTCGTAAAACATCGGAGAAGTGTAATCAAATCCCCAGTCAGTGATTCCAATGTAGACATCTTTCCCAGTATAACCTTCAGGCAAACCAATTCCTTGATGTACACTATCAGCATGCATATCAATTACTGCTTTATCAAGTTGATTTCGTATTTTACTTGCAATTTCTAAATAGTGAAATTCATCAGCAGCTTCAATGAATGCTAAATCAGAAAGTGGCACTTTTATCGTTGCTACCTGTCCAATTGCTTTTCCAGCTAACCATTTTTTTTCTCGTAAACAGGCCTGATCAAAGTTCTCATTGGTTTTACCGAGTAAACTTAAATAATACGTGTTGTTAATTTTCTGGATTGGTAATTTACTCAAAATCGCCTCTGTGGGTTGCCCATTGTTTCGAGAAAGAGTTTTCAACAACAAACGAATTTCATTTCGGTCTTTGGAGGATAGTTTTGATTGCCCAAAAGTGAAAATGGATATTGATAATAATAAAAAACTCAGAAATTTCGTCTGCATGATAAAGAGTTCCTCAAAAATAAGGGTTTTGTCTCTTTTTTTGACTTGAATAGCTTAATTTTATTCTGTTTTTATTCACCTAAATTTGTGAATAATGACATTAATAAACTTCAAAAAGACTTCCTTGAGAACGCCTAACTTTCCTTAAGAATTGATTGGAATCTTCCTCTGACCGGTAACCTATCGGACAAACTAGAACGGATTGAAGTCCTTGTTTTTTCAGATTTAAAATCCCGTCATAGGCTTCTTTTTCAAACCCTTCCATAGGTGTCGCATCAATTCGTAAAGTGGCACAGGTATGAAGAAGTTGTCCAAGTGCAATGTATGCTTGTTTAGCGTTCCATTCAGCTACATACTCTTTCTTCAGAGGGAGAATTTGGTTTTTCACGTAATTGCCAAATCCAGAAATACTATCGATCGAAACAGACCGAATTTTAGCTGTATTTTGAATGTGATTATCGATGTAATCTTCTGTGATTTCAGTTAACGAACAAATAACAAATAAATGAGATGCATCCGTGATTTGAGATTGATTGAACGATTTTTCTTTCAATTGCTGTCTTATTCTTGGATTTTCTATGAGCAGAAATTTCAATGGTTGCAAACCATATGAAGAGGGAGCTAGACGCAATGATTCTTTGATTATTTCTAAATCTTCATCTGATATTTTCTTTGTAGAATCAAATTTCTTTGTTGCGTAACGCCAGTTTAGGTGTTCAATAATTTTGTTCATTGCTATTTTTTAAAAGCTCATTGGAACTTCGATTGCTAAAATTTTCCCTTTGGTTTTGGCTGAAATTTTAATTTCGTTTTCGGCCCAAATACCAATAGCGTCTCGATACTTTAGTTCATTTTCTAAAACATCAAATGTTCCCTCAATGTTCATGAAATAAACGCCATTTATTGGATTTTTAAGCTTATAAGTCAGGGATTCGGATTCTGAAATCTCCACAATATGAATCCAAGCATCTTGATAAATCCAAGTTCCTTCGTCAGCCGAATTCGGTGAAATGAGTTGTAAAAATCGATTTTGGCAATCATTCCAGTTGTATGTAATTTGATCGTAGCGGGGTTCTACATTTTGTTTGTTCGGAAAAATCCAAATTTGAAATAAATTGATTTCATCCGTTTGACTGGCATTGAATTCACTGTGATAAATTCCCGTTCCAGCAGACATCACTTGAACTTCTCCTGCATGAATCACTTCTGAAAACCCCATACTGTCCTCATGTTTAAGCGAACCCTTCAACGGAATGGTGATGATTTCCATGTTGTCATGTGGATGTTTTCCAAAGCCCATCCCAGGAGCAACAATGTCATCATTCAAAACCCTCAACGCGCCAAAATGAATGCGTTCAGGATTATACCAGCTGGCAAAGCTAAAAGAATGTTTGGCGATCAACCAACCGTGATTCGCATGACCTCTTGTTTCGGATTTATGGATGATGTGTGGCATAGAACTCAAAGTTAATCAAGATTTGAAGAGGGGAGGCTTATTTTCAATATTCAATAACGTATGTTAATAGATTTTTCTACCCTCTGAAAAGCACAGGATTTTAATTCAGAACTTCGACTCATGGTATTAAGTAGATTTTGGCTCATCATTTTTATCTCGTCGATTTTATTCGTTGTGACGGGAGTTTTTACTTCACGGAATTATTCCATTGATTTCGTTCTCAATGGAAAAAAAGATAATCCAGTTTTAATTGGGGAGAAGTACATGTATCAACTCCCAATTCATTTGAGAGATTCATTAAAAATGTCTCCAGAAGGAACTATAGTAATTAACAAAAATGAAAAAGATCCAGATACGACTTATGTGTTTAAAAATAAAACAGTTCAGGTTTATTCTGGAGTTCAGAAATCGGATGGTTTGTTGGAGACATGTAAAAATAGTCTCACGGATTTAATTCTCCCTTTGATGGCATATCTCGCTTTTTTCTGTGGAATCATGCAATTGTTAATCGATTCCGGAGCAACAGAAAAATTAGCCCGAAGATTAAGTCCATTTTTTGTAAAAGTATTTCCAAGTGTTCCAAAAAATCACGAGTCGATTTCCTACATGACGCTTAATTTTTCCGCCAATTTTTTGGGATTGGATTCCGCTGCAACTCCATTTGGGTTGAAAGCCATGCAAAGTTTGCAAGAAATAAATCCCGAGAAAGAAAAAGCAAGTGATGCTCAAATCATGTTTATGTGTTTGCATGCGGCTGGGTTAACCTTAATTCCTACTTCAATAATTGGATATAGAGCTGCACAGAATGCTTCAAATCCCGCAGATGTAATGTTGCCGTGTATTATAACTTCATTTATTGGTACCATTGCGGCATTTATTATTGTTGGAATTCGGCAGCGAGTAAATTTTAAAAGTGCATCCATTTTAATTGCCATTTTTTCCATCATTGCAGCGATTATTGGGTTATTGATGTATGTGAATAGCTTGGATATTCTCGGAAAGAACTATTTTACGGGCAATTTTTCTGGTTTGCTTTTGATAGGTATCATTGGATTTACACTGATCTTCTCATTTATTCAGGAACGAAAATTTAAAGAAAAAGAAACCACTGTTTTTGACTCGTTTGTTGTTGGTGCAAAAAGTGGATTGAATACGGGAGTAACCATTTTCCCTTACGTGTTGGGGATGTTGGTCGCGATTTCACTCTTCAGAAATAGTGGTTTGTTTGAAATCATCAGTGGTTGGATTTCAGATGGATTTCGATTTGTTGGTGTTTCAAAAGAAATTACCGATTCCTTGCCGGTGGCCATGCTTCGTCCATTTAGCTCAGGAGGCTCACGAGGATTTATGATCGATGCAATGAACAGTTTTGGTCCAGATTCTTTAACTGGTAGACTGAGTTGTATTTTCCAATGCAGCGCGGAAACGACTTTTTATGTTATTGCTGTTTATTTTGGGTCAATAAGTGTTAAAAACACAAGGTATACACTCGGAACCATGTTACTCGTCGACTTGATTTGCGTTATAACTGCTATTTTTGTGGCATTGTGGTTCTTTTAATTAGTTCAATTTAATCAATGGCTTGGAGTTTTTTTAAAAAGCAAAAACCGGAAGAGGAAAAACCTATTGAGTTTGTTCCACTGCAGCCAATTGAATATTCTTCAATGGTTATTCTAGCTTGGGCTAAAGCAGTTGAAGGAAATGTTGAATTACAAAATTGGTTGAAAGACAATGGTCATCCCGAATTGTACTTTAGCGTTTTTGCTATTTATTTGAAAGATGAACCAAGGCAATGGTTGGTCAAGAATGGTTATGCCCATTTAATAGCCATGATTCATGCAGCGGAAGGAAATCAAAAAGCTGCCAAATGGCTGTTGGAAAATAAATTTGAAATGCTATATCATATGGCAAAAGCGATAGATCACGAGCGCGAAAGTTGGATTTGGCTTCGACAACATGTATCCCAAGATTTATTTATTTTAACAAAAAGCATTCAGTTCATCAAAGATCAAATTGAAGAAAATCACAACGACATGCACTCAATTAATAAAGATCTTTAAAAAAATAGCCACCCGAATTGAGTAGCTATTTCAGTATTGTAAAGTAAACTATTGTTGTACAAAACGAACTTCCACTCGTCGATTCTGTCGCCTTCCTTGTGCATTGTTATTAGTTGCTTTTGGTTTTGTTTCTCCATGATACAAACATTTGATTCTCGAAGATTCTATGCCATTAGCAACAAGGAAATCACGAACCGCATTCACACGATTTTGAGATAAGTACGTATTGTATGACTCTGCACCAACTGCATCCATATGTCCTTGTAGTTCAATTTTTATTTCTGGTCTATCCACCATGATATTCACTAATGATTCCAACTCACCAAAAGCTTCTTTTAGAACTACAGACTTATCAAATTCGAATAGAATGTTTTTATTTATTAATTCTGATTTATCGATTTTTCGAGTCGCAGCAGGTTTTTCAATGTAAATCGTATCAATCTTGGTGATAACGATTGTGTCGATCTTTACTTCCTGTTTAGCAATATTCTGAAAAGTATCTTTAATCGGTTTTTTAACCTCATCAACTGGTTTATCTTTTTGTTTTTTACAAAGTCTCAATCCAAGAATGACCTCATGAGAACCCTCACTGTATGACGCACAAGAATGGTTAGATTATCCGTTCGAAAACAAAGGAAAAGCACCACCAAAATATGTACAGGGGGTTCTATTTTGAAAAAGTGA
>JBIIVA010000192.1:0-4538 GCA_044339705.1 Crocinitomicaceae bacterium | reverse complement strand
AAATCTTGCTTAAATGATTCAATTGCTTGGCAACCCGTTTCCTTCAAATAGGCGTTATTAATGGCAAAGTCAACATTTTTTTCAGCATCAAAGTCAGTCACAGAGTACTTTTCAACACTCAAGTAATTTGCATTTAGATACTCTGATAATGCATAACTAAAATGACCTAAAAATGGTTGATCTTTTGAATGTGTGCTAATTACCGTAATACGACTTCCTCGATTTGAAAAAGTACCATACGGAGAGTCATCTTTAAAAAACTCTACAACCGTATATTCCTTTCCTTCTTTCATGTAATTGCGAATCCTTACCCCTCGTTCCATTTCTGCAATAGACAAAATGCTTGATTCAGGGATATTCATTTTAAATTTCACATCATTGAGCATGAAAAATTTTCTCCGAATATGATCTAAACCTAATTTCTTTTTCGCACGAATATATGTTACAAGGTGTTCTGATGAAAACCCTGAAGATATTTTATTGTAAAAATTCTCATCATCTTCACTTTTTTTAATTAGTTCAATTTCCTCTACAAAACCGGAGGCGATGATACCGGCAGGAACGGCAAAAATGGCAATTCCTAAAATTCCTACAAAAGTGGCTAATATTTTACCCGAAATAGTAACTGGCGCGAAGTCACCATATCCTCCGATTTCACCTATGAATTTAGACAAAGACCATAAGAATGCATCTGTTATGCTTGAAAAATTTTCCGGTTGAGTTGGATTTTCGACAAAATAAAGAATTGCTGATAAAATGATTGTAATTAACAAAACAACTTGCATGGAAATATTTAATTCATGCTTTTTGTTTTTCATCGCATTTATAATTAGCGAATGGGATTTTACCAAATTCATCAACTTTAATATCCGTAACATCCGCAGAAGACGCAAAGCCGACATAATTTTGAGTCCTGTAAAAAAGAGGGAAATAAAAAAAGGAAGGATGCTAAACAAATCAATAAGTAACTCAAAAAAGTGAGATTTGAATGGTGTTTTTTTCGCTCTTATTTTTTTTAACTTTAGATAAAAATCAATAAGAAATACACCGGTTATTAATCCATCAAGTAATAGTAATTGTTTTTGGTATTTTTCAAATATGAATGGGGTAGTTTCTAAGACCAAGTGAATCAGGGCCAAAATAACAAAAACCAATACAAGATTATTCCATTTTTTTGACATACGCATTTTTTCGCAAAGGTTGCGAATACGATTGAAAACAATTACTTTCAATCAGTTTAACTTAGTTCAAGTATTAGCAAGGGAACAACTTCCTGTTAGATTCTTTAAAATAAATTAGTTTCCTAATTCAGTTTAATTCAAAATCAAATACCAAGAATAGGAAATAAATGCTGTAAGCAGGACACCAAGGCCCAATGCAAGAATAAATCGTTTAATAAATTTCTTTCTGCTTTCTATAACTGGCATCATTTTCAAACGGACGTCTTGACTTTGGTTCGGAGTTAAAAAAGTGACAAGCAACCATATTGCCGTTGTCAAAATTGTAACGAAAAGCACCCGAGATTCTTCCATTGGCAAATTTCTTAATGGCAATATCTTATGTAGGCTAGGGTAGAGTAGGGTGAATAACGCAGAACTAAGCATCGCACTTAGCTGTGACCAAGCATTGATGCGAAACCAGATCCAACGAAGGATATAAACCGGTGCAACGCCAGCAGCAATAGAAAACGTAATTTTGATCAAATTTTGTAAGCTATCAATTTGTAAGGCGAAGAACATCGCTAGGATACTCAGAAAAATCATCGTTCCAAAGGAAACGTAGCGCAAATTACGTTCTGATGCTTTTGGTTTCAAATATTCCTTATAGGCATCCATGGTCAAAAATGAAGCACCCCAATTCAAAAGCGATTCGGCTGTGGTAATGAACATGCCAAAGAATCCTAAAAGAATCAAACCTTTAAGGGACTTTGGAACAACTTGTAAAACGCTCTCTACGTATTGAATTTCATCATTCGAATTCGTTTTTGTTAGACCTAAAATCAGTAGAATGTGGCCGACTACAAAGAAGCTCAAAATCAAAGAAATTACGATCGGTAAAACACCAGTTAGAATAGCATTTTTTTTACCTTTTACAGCTGTAAATCGAGCCATTTCAGGTCCGCCTCCATCAAATAAATAGCAACTCCACCATTGTACGCCGAGAAAAATAAGGATTGAGAACCACCCGTTTGAATCACTTTTTGCAGGAAACAACTGTTGTTTCTCAGGATGTTTTTCAAAAAAGTTTAATATTCCATCCCATCCATTGGCAACCTTCCAAACGGAAAAAAAAATAACAAGGAAACTAATGAAATAAATTATGGAATGAAAAACATCCATTTTCAGTTTTAAGTCAAATACATTTTTCATTGCAAACAAGCATAAAACAGCGCCTGTTATGACAATTGAAGTAGTTGCATCCAATTCAAAATAGGTTTGTAATACCCTTGCAAAACCCAATACATGAAAACAAAGTGACAGCGCAACCACCAATCCTCCTACGTAAACAGCGCGAAACAAATGAAGAATGTTGCCACTTTTCCCTGGAAATCGAAATGTAAGAAATTGGTTGTCGGTAATAAAATTCATTTTTTGCCAAAGCGGCGCAAAAACCAAAGGAACTACAAATGTTCCTAACCATCCTGCCCAAAAAATCCACATGCCTTTCATGCCATGTTCTGCAATGATTCCGGTTAATAATTGTCCTTGATCAACAGAAAGATAAAGCATGTACAACGAAAGCCCGGAAATCCACCAGGTAACTTTATTACTCGATTTGAAAATAGGGTGGAGCCAATCTTTCTTTTGGATAAAGGTTATAATCAATATGAGAATGATATAGGTAATGATAATCAGCATCAACTTACATGGTTCTTGAATTAAAGTTCAAAATATTAGAGCTTTTGTTGTTGGAGAAACTGCTCAAAATAAATTATTTTTTTTGTTTCCGTATCGTTAAATAGAAAAGGCGCTACATCTTTTGACATTTCAGTCATGTTGATGGTTTTACAATGGCCTAAAATGGCATCCTTGAGTTCTTTTTCGTTTGTGATTCCTTGTTTTAAATTTAGAAATTCATAATCGGGTTTCGTTTCTAGGCTCAATAAATAAACTATATCGTAAAAATCTCTCCCTTTATTTCTTTTTCTGTTCAAAATAGCATAAAATTTCTGAGCAAGTAATAAGGATTTTGGAGCAATAGAAATTGTTGTGAAGACATCAAATTTGTTTAGAAAATAAAGTTCAGGCTTAAATTCATATCCCTGTGCCTCTGTATCTAATTGAATCAAAATCTTTTCTTCTTGATATCCGGAAAGTCCATTTTGTAAAAGCAATCCGGGAAAACGAATATTGCAATGAAAAGCACCCTTAAACACATTTTTAATCTCAACGATATATCCTTCTAATTCCAATTTGCTTTGAATGTACTTTCCCAAATCCGAAAATTCATTTGCCGAAAGCCCAAAGTTGTCAAAATCTAAATCTTCAGAAAATCGTTGATTTTGATGAACAATTCGTAGGCAAGTACCCCCAATAAAAACAAGTTTTGATGCAAATTTACTTTCGAAAACAATTTCAAGAATTTTGTATTGTAAGTATTCTTTCAATATGAACCGATCAAACCGATGTAATTGTTCTGGATAAAAGCGTTTGATTTCGTTTAATTCAAGCATGCAAGTAATCTAGTAAAAGTTGATAGCGTTTCGTAAGTCTTTTTGAATGGAACAATTGAAGATAAGAAGAAAATTTATCAAAATCAAGTGTTTTTAATGCTTCTTTATCCCATCTGAGTGATTCAAAATCAGTAATTAAATGAATTTCATTGTGAAAATACAAGTAATCAAGAATTGCTTTTTCCGGATTCGCTATTGAAAAGTTAATTTTATTAATTGTTACGAAGCGATAACCAAAAAATAATTCAGGTTTTACGTGTTTATAAGTAAATGTTCCGACAGAGGTTTGAAATTTTGATGTGTTTAATGTGGTGATGTTTGTAATTGAAAAAACGCCTTCCGGAATAATTTGATAATAGGACAATGCGGTTTCCATTGAAATATAAGAAGGAGCGTAAATTTTATTGGCATAATAATTCAGTGTAATTTCCTGTATTTCCTTCGAGGTAAATCGGTAAAATCCCTGTCTGATTTTTTCAATATAACCTTTCTTCTGCCATTCCACCAATCTTCTTCTATCAAAATTTGGAAAGGCTTTATAGATTTCTATCAAAGAAATTATTGGTTTAGATTCGAAATAATTTTTAAATAAAATATACATTATATATGTATTTGTTGTTAAATATAACAAATAATTAATTCAAAATAAAATTTAGAGCTCTATTTGAGGGGCGTAACATAGAAAAATCCCCAAACGATAAATCGCATTGAGGTGTTGGAATTGTGATAATATTTACTAAAAAAAATGTTCTCACCAATTAAGATTAACACCTAAATAAACGCATGAAACTTCCATGCTTGAAGGTGATTGATACCATTTTTATTTGGAAATTTAAGGTCATCTAACGAAACGATTATTTTTTCG
>JBIIVA010000191.1:0-4544 GCA_044339705.1 Crocinitomicaceae bacterium | reverse complement strand
TATTTGTATATTTGATACATGCTAACAAAAGATCAAATTATAGGCAAACTAATGGAATTAAAACCCATTTTGAAAAGAGATTTTTCTGTTAAAGAAATTGGTTTATTTGGTTCTTACACCGATTATTCGAATACAGAAGAAAGTGATATTGATCTATTGATTGAATTAGAAAAACCGATAGGATGGAAATTTTTTTCATTAGAAATTTTTCTAGAAGACATTTTCAAGAAGAAAATTGATCTCGTAACTAAAAATGCATTAAAAGATCAAATAAAAGATCAAATTCTCAAACAAGTTTATTTCGTTTAGTGAAGCGAGAAGAAAGAAATATTTCGATGTACCTTGAGGATATGAACCTCGCAATGGAAAGAATTGCAGAGTATATTTCGGGATATTCATTTATCAGATTTAAACAGGATTACAAAACCGTTGATGCTGTGATTCGAAATTTTGAAGTAATTGGAGAAGCATCCAAAAATTTACCGAAAGATTTTAAAGATAACTATCCGGAAATTCCTTGGAGTGAAATGTATCTTTTACGTAACAAAATATCACATGAATATTTTGGGATTGACTATGAAATCATTTGGGATGTAGCAACAAACTATTTGCCGGAAAATAAGCTGCAATTGGAAAAAATTATTGAAAAATTTAACCATTCGTAGTCATCAATTTTTAAAAACTGAAGGGATAAAAATTCCTAAGTCAATCTTATCCCCAACTCATTCAATTGTTTTTCATCCAAAGGAGATGGCGCATCAATCATGGTGTCGCGACCGCTGTTGTTTTTCGGGAAGGCTAATCAATTCACCAAAATTCCCAAACTTTTCGAACTTGCTAATTTGGAGGCATAATTCAGACATGCTAAAAAATCTTCTTTTTCTAAATCAGGATAATCCTCTAAAAGTTCTTCAATGGTCATTCCGGAAGCCATTAATTCCAACATGTTCTCAACAGGATAACGCAAACCACGAATGGTTGGTTTTCCGTGGCAAATCATAGGATTTATTGTTATTCGTTCAATATTGGATTCCATTGCAAAATAATTTCACTCTAAATTACAACAATTATTTACTTTAAGCAAATCCCCAACTCCTTCAATTGTTTCTCATCCAAAGGAGATGGTGCGTCAATCATCGTGTCGCGACCGCTGTTGTTTTTCGGGAAAGCAATGTAATCACGAATGGATTCAGAACCGCCCATGGTTGCCACCAAACGATCCAAACCAAAGGCCAAACCACCATGTGGAGGCGCACCGTATTCAAAGGCATTCATTAAGAAACCGAATTGTGATTGTGCTTCTTCTTTGGTGAAACCTAACAAATCAAACATTTGTGATTGCAAATCCCGGTCATGGATACGAATCGAACCTCCGCCCAATTCTACGCCGTTCATTGCTAAATCGTAAGCATTCGCACGTACTTTTCCAGGTTCCGTGTTTATCAAATGGAAATCTTCTGGTTTCGGAGAAGTAAAAGGATGGTGCATCGCGTGGTAACGTTCGTTTTCTTCGTCCCATTCTAATAATGGAAAATCCAACACCCACAATGGTTTGAATACTTCAGGATTGCGCAGCCCCAATTGATTCCCTAAATGCAAACGCAATTCGTTCAATTGTTTGCGCGTTTTCTCCAATTCGCCACACAGCAACAAAATCAAGTCGCCCGGCTGTGCGTTAGCACGAGTAGCCATTGCTTTCAAATCTTCTTCCGAATAGAATTTATCTACCGATGATTTGAAGGTTCCGTCTGTGTTGTATTTGATGTAAACCAATCCTTTGGCACCGATTTGTGGTCGTTTCACCCATTCGGTCAATTCATCTAATTGTTTGCGTGTGTATTCCGAGCAACCCGGTGCACTGATTCCGATAACTGCTTCTGCGCTATCAAAAACCACGAAATTCTTTCCGTGTGCTAAATCGGTCATATCCACGAACTCCATTCCGAAACGGATGTCTGGTTTGTCTGAACCGTATTTTTCCATCGCTTCAGCGTAAGTCATCCTCGGAAAAGCGCCCTCAAATTCAACCCCACGAACCGTTTTGAATAAGTGTTTAATCAAGCCTTCGAACATTTCCAAAATATCGTTTTGCTCCACAAATGCCATTTCACAGTCGATTTGCGTAAACTCAGGTTGTCTGTCCGCACGTAAATCTTCGTCGCGGAAACATTTCACAATTTGGTAGTAACGGTCGAAACCGGAAACCATCAACAATTGCTTGAACGTTTGTGGCGATTGTGGCAACGCGTAAAATTGTCCTTCGTTCATACGGCTAGGCACTACGAAATCGCGCGCACCTTCCGGCGTAGATTTAATCAAAACGGGTGTTTCAACGTCCAAAAAGTCTTTTGAATCCAAGTATTTACGTGTTTCTAACGCTACTTTATTACGCAAAATCAATTTTTGTTGAACAGGCGTTCTACGTAAATCCAAATAACGATATTGCATACGTAATTCGTCGCCACCGTCTGTTTCATCTTCAATTGTAAATGGAGGCAATTTCGCTGCGTTCAAGATTTTTAATTCCGTCACGTTGATTTCGATTTCTCCGGTAGGCATGTTTTTGTTCTTGCTACTGCGTTCAATCACAATTCCAGTCACTTGAATGACAAATTCACGGCCTAATTTTCGAGCTTGTTCGCACAAATCTGCGTTCACTTCCATATTGAAAGCCAACTGTGTGATACCATAACGATCGCGTAAATCCGTGAAGGTCATTCCACCTAAATCTCTTGAACGTTGCACCCATCCAGCCAAAGCAACCGAAGTTCCAACGTGTTCCATTCTTAATTCTCCACAAGTGTGCGTGCGATACATAAGCTAAAATTTGAGGTGCAAAAGTAAGAAACTTAGCGAGCTTTGTCAATGAGAATGGTATTTCGAATAACACGCCCCTATGGATTTGCAATCCAGAAGGAAATTAAAATCTTGTTTTGTGGAATTTGTAGTGGTTAAGCCAAGGATTGCAAATCCTTCGAAGTTTGGTTGACTTTTACTTATTTTAGGGCTTTTCGATTTAGTTTTCTTTTGGAATGATAAATTGTTAAAATATCGATTTGGTCTTTGGATTTAACGAAATAGATGATTCGAAAAGAACCGCTCAGAAGTTGACGTATTTTAGGATTTTTAAACTCTGGGACTGACCTACCTATTTTTAGATAAGATTTTAATTTTTCAACCTCTTCAAAAAACGAAATGACTTGCAGTTGGGCAAATTTAAAAGAATCCTTTGCTATGAATTCAGCAATACTTTCAATATCCTCTATACTTTGAAGCGTCCAGTTTATTTGAACCATTTATTCAATTTCTCCTTTGCTTCTTCGTGCGAAACAATTTGGTTTTCAATTGATTGTGCTAATCCAAGTTCAACTTTTTGAATTAAAATCAATCTATCAATCACCTCTTCCAAAGAAAAGTTATCCGGTAAGGAATTAACAGTTTCTATAACAGTCTTTTTGGATAACATACTTTTGTTTTTATCAAATATAAGAAAAAACCAATAAAATTCGAGTGTTTTGAGTTGCTTATTTCTAAGATTATTCCCTAAAAAAGTCCGCCCCTATTTATTTACAATCCATAGGAAATTAAAATCTTGTTTTGTGGAATTTGTAGTGGTTAAGCGAAGGATTGTAAATCCTCCGAAGCTAGAGTATAGAAGTTGAATATTCACGCGTCAAAAAATCGAATGATTTTTAAATTCAAACAACTTTTGTTGTGCAAAAATACAAAAAGTGTTAAATAAAACAAACGTAAGTATGAAAATAAACAAACTTAAATAGTTAACAATTTTACACGGTATTCAGGAATTTTGCCGAATGGAAGAAATTCACATCGGTCAGCAAATCAAAAATGTTTTCGATACAAGGGGAATTTCGGTAACAGAGTTCGCCAGACGTATCAATAAGTCTAGAGAAAACATGTATTCCATTTTCTCCAGAAAGACCATCGACACAGGCTTGTTGTTTTCCATTTCTCGAGTTTTAGAATTCGATTTTTTCAAGTTATACAGTAAAAGCAATTACGTTCTTCAAGAGGAAGTTCAGAAATTGCGTGAGGAAAATCAAATCTTAAAAGACTACACCACTTTGCTTCGCGAACAGAAAGGCGAGTAGAGAATTCCGAACTCCTTTCTTTTTCTTAGCTTTGCTTCATGATTTTGTACAACGTTACAGTAAGCATTGATCCCGATATTTCAGAAGATTGGGTTAATTGGATGCGTAGTAAACATATTCCGGATGTGATGGCAACGAATTGCTTTTTGGAGTCGCGAATCTCTCGAATACACGGAGAGGAAGAGGGTGGAGTAACTTATTCCATCATGTATTTGTGTCCGAATCAAGAAACGATGAACTTGTATCAAGCAAAGCATGCTCCTGATTTACAAAAAGATCATTCCGAACGCTATGCTGGCCGATTTGCTGCATTCCGCACCTTTTTATCTGTAATTGAGGAATTCAAACCATGACGGTTCGTGCTAAAAAACACCTGGGGCAACATTTCCTCAAGGATAAAGGAATTTGTGAAAAAATTGCAAACCAGTTAAC
>JBIIVA010000002.1:0-50701 GCA_044339705.1 Crocinitomicaceae bacterium | reverse complement strand
GCTGCATTCCGCACCTTTTTATCTGTAATTGAGGAATTCAAACCATGACGGTTCGTGCTAAAAAACACCTGGGGCAACATTTCCTCAAGGATAAAGGAATTTGTGAAAAAATTGCAAACCAGTTAACGAATTATCAAGGCTGTAAAAATGTTATTGAAATCGGTCCGGGAATGGGGGCGCTTTCGGATTTTTTGATTGAGCGCGGTGACTTGAATCTCTGGCTATTGGATGTGGACGCTGAATCGGTTGAATACTTGAAAAATCGTTATCCCGATCTTTCGGAACGCATTGTTTTGGCCGACTTTCTGCGAATGGATTTAAAGCAAATGATGGGGGACGAGTCCTTTTGTGTTGTTGGAAACTTCCCATACAATATTTCAACGCAAATTCTTTTTAAATGCTTGGAATTTAGAAATCAAATTCCTGAAATCATGGGGATGTTCCAAAAAGAAGTGGCAGTGCGTGTGGCAGAAAAACCCGGTTCAAAAGAATATGGAATTACGAGTGTTCTTTTACAAGCTTTTTATGACATTCAGTATTGCTTCACCGTTGACGAACACGTTTTTATTCCTCCTCCCAAAGTAAAATCAGGCGTTATTCGCTGTACTCGAAATACTCGCGAAAATTTGGGTTGCGATGAAAAATTATTTTTCCAAGTGGTTAAAATGGCGTTTAATCAACGCAGAAAAACCCTACGGAATTCGTTGAAGCAGTTGTTGAAAGGAAGAGAACTTCCTGAGGTTTTTACCAACGAACGCCCAGAGAAACTTTCCGTAGAACAGTTTATTGAGTTAACCAAGTTTATTGAAGCGGAGTAAATTTAAGTTTCAACTTTCCTGTGCGATGGGGTTGTGAGAGGTGAATTTATCTGTGAAAGTTGCCCCTCTTAATCTCCTCCTTCCTAAAGAGGACAGCTTAGTGGAGAGACCTATTTCTACCTCGTCTCAATTGAAATAGTTGAGATTCCCCCCAATTTTTATACAGTGTTAACGAAAGTCATCACCATGCCTACAGGCAGATGAAGATGCGGTCCGTGACAGCTCTTCTGAAGCATAAAGATAAAAGCCCTTTGAATTTATATCTAAAAATACATTGGAAAAACGCCAAACTTCGATTCTTTAAAATATAGGGCAGGAAAAGGAATTTTTATTAAATTGATTTGTTTAAGCATTTTCTTTAAAAACTCGTTTTTTACATTCAATTCATTTAGATCAATGTCGAGCGAAAACAGAAATTCTCGTTTGGATATGTATTCATTATAATATTCTGAGTTTCCTACCAACTTTTCATCTGCGCTATATCCAAAACTTAAACAAAGCCATTTAGGGAAGGATTTTAACCCAAGATTTCCGGGTGAAAAGCTTAGCCAATAGGTTTGCCCATTGTAATCTTTCAACAGTTGTTCGGGAAAATTACTTCCGAGCACTTCAGGTCTAATTGCTGCATATTTTGTGGTATGAAACGAAAACTTGGGTATAAAAATCTGTTTGGAAAAAGCATATTTCTGTCCAATAAATAAGGCAGCTCCTCCAACATTCGAGGTCATGTCCCACAATGAGAAACCCCAATCTTTAGAGAAACCATCCATGATTTCCAACGAGGTGAGATAGCTAACTCCAATAACTCCACCAATTAAATTAGATTTCTTTTCTTCCATGCCATTCCAACGAAAATTTCCAGCAAGAATGGAAGATAAATAATATCCTGTGAAAACATGTCCGGCTTTGTCCATTTGGAGCCAATTTTTACCATCGTTAAAGAAGTTAAAATCTTTTTGGAAACTGTCTTTATACCATACTTGTTGAAGCGAAATAATACTTCCCGCATATATCGACGCAATTGTGACACTTGAACCTACCAATCTCTTTTTATTCAAGGAATCTGAATCTTTCCAAAATGAGTTGTGTTTTTGTGCTAAGGAGAGATATGAAAAAAAACAAAAAACAAGTAAATACTTATTCACCATTCGAAGTTAGAGAATAATTGCAAAAGAAACGCGTTTGAATATAATGTAAAGCTATATTTGATTTATAAATACAAACCATGGATCACGTAAGAAAGGATTGGAACGAAATTAAGAGCAACGACAGTTGGTCGATTTTTAAAATTATGTCGGAATTTGTTGAAGCTTATGACCGCATGGCGAAAATAGGTCCCTGTGTATCAATTTTTGGCTCTGCACGAACGCTGCCTAGCAATCCGTATTATCAATTAGGGATTGAAATTGCGGAAAAACTCGCTAAAGCCGGCTATGGTATTATCTCTGGCGGTGGCCCGGGCATCATGGAGGCCGCGAATTGCGGAGCTCAAAAGGGAAATGGCCCATCGGTTGGTTTGAACATCGATCTTCCCTTTGAACAAAATCATAATCCATACATTGATCCAGAGCACAACTTGGAATTCGATTATTTCTTCGTTCGCAAAGTCGTTTTTGTAAAATACTCGCAAGCTTTTGTAATATTACCAGGTGGATTTGGAACGTTAGATGAATTTTTTGAGGCAATCACTCTAATTCAAACGAAGAAAATCGCCCGCAGACCGATCGTTTTAGTCGGAAAATCGTATTGGACAGGATTAACCATTTGGCTTGAAGAAGTAATGCTCAATGAAGAAAAAAACATTTCACCAAACGATTTAAACTTATTCAAAGTGGTAGAAACTGCTGATGAGGCTGTTTCCTACATAGAGGATTTCTTCCGCTCACATTCTTTATCTCCAAATTTCTGATTCCAAAGCAATTCATTATCTTTGTTCAACTTATAAAATAAACCGTGTTTCAACGAATTAAAACTTTTGTCTTTTCAAAACATTTCCTTAAACACTTTGGATTGGTGATTCTATTCTATTTAGTTTTAGTTTTTGTCACAAGTCTCTATTTAGATTTCTCTACGAATCATGGGGAAAAAATTGAAGTTCCGAATTTTGTTGGTCTAAACGGGGAAACAGCTAAGCAAAAAATTGAAGAGCTCGGTTTGCAGTATCAAATTGTTGACAGTATTTACGATCCAAACTCTCCCGAAGGAACGGTGGTCGAGCAACTAGTAGAACCAACTTCGGTTTCTAAGGTTTACGTGAAATCCGGTCGAATCATTGGTTTGCGTTTAACAAAACGTTCTCAGCTAATAGAAATGCCCGGATTGATTAACAAACAAATTCAGTTCGCGGAAAGCATTTTGGAACAGAGGGGATTGCGCTATCGCATTCAATATCGGCCAACCACAGAAGCAAACGGATCCGTCTTGGATCAATTATACAAAGGTCGAAGAGTAAAAGAAGGTGATCGTATTCCAATGGGGGCTGTTATCACTTTGATTGTTGGACAAAACGATTTAGGGGAACCTATTCCGCTTCTTGATTTTGTGGGAATGACCATGGACGAAGCTATTTATGTCATGGACACAATTGGAGTTACCTCCTACACGTTTGTTTGTGCTGATTGTGCTACACGAGAAGACTCATTAGCAGCGCGAATTTTTAGTCAAACACCTGAGTACATTGAGGGAACAACGGCGTTTAAGTCTACGCAATTTACTTTTTCCTTAAAGCTTGGATCTGACTCACAAATCGATTTTCCATAAATGAAATCACTTCTTATTAGTTTTTTGATTTTGAATGCTTTTGCGTTTTCTCAAACGCTGGAAATGGGCGTTATAACGCGAAATTTTGGAATTAAATCAATTCAGCAACAAAAATCAAATAATTCGATTGATAGTTCTTTTGTGTTTGTTCCGGATACAATTTCGTTGCCCTTTTTTGACGATTTTTCGACAAACAAATTCCAAGATTACAATGCTGATTTTAATACCCCGGGATTAACAAATCAATTATTTTATCAATTACTAGACCCCATCACACTAAATCCATTTCCCTCAGGAACAGAATTTTCCAATCAGCAGACATTCAAACGGACTTTCGATTTAATTAACAACACATTTTCTGATACATTATTTAATCCCATTTCAATAAAAATAGGTGACTTTACAAGCTATCCAATTCAATATGAAACGATTGATGTTTACCCTCCCTATTATATTTATGACACGATAGGTGTTTCCGATGAAACAGATACAATTCGACTAGAAAATCCGGCTTATCTCCAAGATTCTGCGCGGATATTTTTTACTTCGATAAATGACCCAAACAAATTATGGATTGATTCATTTGCCTATCACAACTATCGTTTTGGTTTAAACCCAAGATCATTGGGTGTTGTTACTTTTGATGGATTAGACGATAATGGATTTCCATACCAAATTAATACAGCGATTACCAATTATGCGGATCGACTTACATCCAAACCAATAGATCTGAGTGGTTTAAGCGCTTCAGACTCAATTTATTTTAGTTTCTTATACCAACCAGAAGGTTTGGGGGACATTCCAGAACAAAATGATTCGCTTATTTTGGAGTTTTATGCGAAAGATTTAGATCAATGGTTTCGAGTATGGAGCGTCAACGGCGATACGGTTTATCCTTTTCGTGCTGCTCACCTTAAGCTTTCTGATCCTAAATATTTTAAAAAAGGATTTCAGTTTCGGTTCCGAAATTATGGTTCACTAGCTGGATCACTTGATCATTTTCATGTTGATTTTGTTCATTTAAGGTCGCTTTCAACATATGAAGATACGTTATTTAAAGATTTTGCTTTCGTTTATCCAATTACTTCACTTTTAAAAACTTACACATCTGTACCTTGGGATCATTACAAAAACTCATCTGATAATAAAATGACCGATTCTCTTTTCGTACAAGTTCATAATGGCAGTCCCAATCCCGAGAATTATCAAAATGGTGCCGTCAATTTTTCTCAAAACAATAACTTGCAAGGATCTTTTATTCTTCAGGGCTTTACCTTAGCGGAACAAAACATCAATTTCCTGCCCCGCACTTTCCACAATAGCTATCACAATTTAACCTCAGGAGCAGCGTTTTCTAAAAGTCTATTAGGGTTCGAACAGCATTTCGATGTAAATGCGAATGTGTCTGCGCAGTTTCCCAATGAACCGATAAATGATTCATGTTCTTTTACACAACATTTTTACAATTACTACAGTTATGACGATGGATCTGCCGAGGCGGCATTTGGCCCAACAGGAACTCAAGCTCGACTCGCAATTCGTTTTGATGCTTATGAATCAGATTCTATAATTGGTATAAATATGCACTTTGTGCCATCTGTTACGGATGTTTCAAATAAATTGTTTTTAATTTCGGTTTGGGCAGACAATAATGGTGAACCAGGTCAGTTACTTTATGAAGATGATGTTTTCTTCCCTCGTAATCCAATTTACACCAATGGCATCAATGAATTTTACACGTATTATTTTAAAGACACAATCAAGGTTGCTGTTGACACTCGTTTTTACGTTGGATGGAGACAACTTGATGGCAATCGATTAAATCTTGGTTTAGATCGTAATATTGATAGGTCAGAAACCATACGTTTCAGTGTTGATGGAGGAAACACTTGGTTAACATCTCCATTTCCCGGAACAGCTATGATGAGACCCGTTTTCTCAACCAGACTGGATCAATCACTTGGAATAAATCCAAAAAATATTCAAGAAAAACTTATGATTTATCCGAATCCAACAGCTGACTATGTGAATATCGTTTCATCGGAATATTCAGACAATTCGGAAATTGAATTTTATGATTCTTTTGGAAGATTGATTTTTAAATCAACTGATCAAAAAATTGATTTGTCTCGATTTGAGAGTGGCATTTATTTTCTGCGAGCTCCCGCCATTTCAAATAAACTATTCAAGTTGATTAAACAATGAACGAAGATTTAGAATTCGAATCCGAACAGGAAGAAGAATTATATGAGCATCATCGTTTCAGAGCGGACCCTGGTCAAGAAATGATACGAATTGACAAGTTTCTCATTGACCGTTTAGCAAACACCTCACGAAATAAAATTCAAGTTGCCGCTAGAAATGGAAATATTTATGTTAACGCTAAAAAAGTAAAACAAAATTACCGCGTCAAACCCGGAGATGAAATTGCTATTGTTCTGCCTTATCCAATACGGGAATTAAAATTAATCCCTCAAAATATCCCAATTGATATTGTTTATGAAGATGATCAGTGTTTGGTTGTAAATAAACCCGCCAATATGGTTGTTCACCCAGGATACGGTAATTACACAGGCACATTGGTTAATGCATTAGTTTACCACATTGACAACCTTCCAAAACCGCCAAAAGATTATTTTGGCCGTCCCGGACTAGTTCACAGAATTGATAAGCATACTACGGGCTTGTTAGTAGTTGCGAAAACGGAATTAGCTTTAACAGATTTAGCTTCTCAATTTTTTGAGCGAACAACAGAACGTATCTATTATGCGCTTGTTTGGGGTGAAATCGAACAAGATGGAACGATCGTCGGAAATATTGGTCGGTCTCAAAAAAACCGAAAAGTGATGACTGTTTACACAGATGAAAATAATGGTAAACATGCAGTTACTCACTACAAGGTTTTGGAAAGATTTGGCCCGGTAACATTAGTAGAATGCAGATTAGAAACTGGTCGTACACATCAAATTCGAGTCCATTTTCAATATATTGGACACCCTTTGTTTAATGATTTAGAATATGGGGGGAATAAAATTCTAAACGGTCCTAAAAGTTCAAGTTACACTAAATTTATACAAAACTGTTTCGATCTCATCAAAGGACAAGCGTTGCATGCCAAAACGCTCGGATTTAAACATCCCGTAAGCAAAGAATTTCTTAAATTTGAGAGTGATCTGCCAGATGAATTTAAAAACGTTTTAGGTCAGTGGCGAAATTATAGTAGTTATTAACAAAATTTGTTTATTTTTGTTTTCCTTAGTTTAGAATTATTACGAAAAAAACATCAAATGAAACATATTTTTATTTTAAGTGTTGCCTTGTTAACTTCTGGAATTTGTATTTCTCAACAAGCAAAACAAGAGCCAAAATACTTACGAGAGGCAAATAAAGCATTTGACGCCAAAAATTATTTTGAAGCTAGCACCAAATGTCAAGACGCTTTCAAGAAATTAGGCACAAAAGGATCCATAAAAGATAAAGGCAATATGGCTTTTAAAGTTGCTGAAAGTAACCGAAATCTCGAAAGATATGACAAAGCGAATGAATGGTATGGTGTATGTATTGAACTTAAATATTTCAATGAAAAGCCGGAAATATACTTTTTAAAAGGAGAAATGCAGCGAATGCTGAAAGATTTTGACGGAGCATTAAAAAGTTATAAAGAATTTAAAAGATTAGCTCCGAATCAACGAACTCAGGAAGTTGATGTAGCTATTGCAGCCTGTGAAAAATACAAAGATTTTGATTCTAACGAACCAAAAGTTGTTGTTAAATGTGAAACAAAAATTAATACGAAAAACTTTGACATGGCGCCTGCTTTTTTTGATAAAAAAGGGAAGGTAATTTATTTCGGATCAAGCAGGGATGAAAGTTTTGGTTCTGGAAGAGATCCAATCACTGGAGAAAAATACATGGATTTATTTATGGCCACGTATGACGATGCTGGAAATCCAACAGGTGTTAAATCCATCGATAAAGAAGGTATAATAAACACAGATCAAAACGAAGGAACCGTATGCTTTGACTCTAAGAAAAAAACCATGTTTTTCACGCGTTGTCCGAATGCAGCTAAAGCCAGCTTAGGATGCGATATATGGAAGGCCGATTTAAACGGTGAGGGTTATGAAAATGTTGTTAAAATGAAGTTGAAAACGGATAGCACAATTTCAGTTGGACACCCGTGTATCACTGAAGATGGAATGATGTTGATTTTTGCATCAGATATGGAAGAAAGTGGTGGCACGAAAAGTAAAGGAGGAATGGATTTGTGGTACGTTTCCTATGACAAGAAAAATAAACTTTGGGATTCTATTCCAAAAAACATGGGTTCTGATTATAACACAAGCGGTAACGAATTATTTCCCTCAATTGGACCAAAAGGACAACTATACTTTGCAAGTAATGGCTGGCCGGGAATTGGCGGAATGGATATTTTTGAGGCAGAGCGTGTTTCAGCGAATGAAAACAAATGGAAAAATGTAGTTAACAAAGGATATCCATTCAACTCCCAAGGTAATGACTATGCGATGTGTGATTTTGATGGAAAATCAGGATTCTTTACCTCGGAAAGAAAAGCCGGATCAACTGTTGAGTATGCCCCAGAAATTTGGAGTTTTTCAACGCCACCTGATCTCTATGATTTACGCGTAGTCGTTTATGAGGTTGGAAAGAAAAACGCGAGAATAAAAGATGCACAAGTTGATGTTACATGTACCACATGTAAAGATATGAAATGGGGAGGAAAAACTGATGGCAAAGGTCAAACAGAGAAATGGGCCGAGAAGTCTAAAGGCGTTCGTTACATTACTGTTGACAATGATTATCAAATAATGGCTTCAAAACAAGGTTATTATGAAAATAAAAAAGGAGCGAAAATTTCAACGAAAGGCCTTGATCAAAGTCAAAGCTTTATCATTGAAATACCTCTTATACCAATTGGTGAGATTCGTACACCTGAAGTACGTTATCCTTTAGATCAATGGACATTCATCAATGATGCGACATGTATGTCAAATGACTCATTGAAATTCTTAGCAGATTTATTGGCTGAAAATCCAAATATCACTATCGATTTATTTTCTCATACAGATGCTAGAGATACAGAAATTCACAATAAAGTGCTATCAGAAAACAGAGCGAAAGCAGTTTACAAGTATTTAGTTGAGCAAAAAGGAATCGATCCTCGTAGAATTCGTCCGGAAGGCAAAGGTGAATCAGATCCTGCAAAATGGAAAGATGAGACAGGGAAAGAGGTTACTTTAACTGAAGAGTACATCAATCAATTTAAAGCGACTGATAAAGCAAAATTTGAAAAGTTACACCAAATTAATCGTCGTACTACAGCTAAGATTACCAGCGTGGACTTTGACCCGTCAACAACGAAAATTGTTCCTGATCCGAATTGGACAAAATTTACAACTCCATTGCCAAGATAAAGTTGAAAAGCGTTCTAAATTGAACGCTTTTTTTTTGTAAATTCATTATAAATCCAGTTATGATGAATGAAAAATACTTGCATTTTATTTGGAATAAAAAAAGACTTCCTTTTCATCAAATAAAAACAACGAAAAACGAGACAATCGAATTTCTTCATATTGGCGACTACAACGCAATAGAAAGTGGTCCCGATTTCTCCATGGCAAAAGCTCGAATCGATGGGTTGATTTGGATAGGGGCGATAGAAATTCATGTTAAATCATCTGATTGGTACAGACACAGACATCATTTAGATAAAGCTTACAACAATGTAATTCTTCACGTTGTATATATTCATGATATGGAAGTGCAAGTTTGTGGAAAAACGCTGCCTGTAATTGAATTAAAATCGCACATCGAATTTGACCATTATATGAAATTTAAAAAACTTCATGGAAACACGAATTCCCTTTTTCCTTGTAAATCGCTTCTTTCGGAAAAAGTTTTGGTCGAATTGGAAATAATGAAGGAACTAGCCATTAAAAATAGACTTAACCGCAAAACAACTACAGAAATTTCATATGGCAAAGATTACTTTCATTTCAACTTTCTCAAACTTATGGCAAGCGCATTTGGAACTTCCGTAAATCGACAGCCATTTGAACAACTCATAAATTCATTTTCTTTAGATGAGCTAAAAAACTTTTGCAGCAAAAAGAAAGAACAAGTATTAAAGAATTTTTGTTGGAAACGCAAGGGACTTTTTTCGGATCCGGAAAAGCGACTGAGTCAGTTTATCGATTTCGTAAGGGTTGTTGATTTTGAATTTCATTTCTGGGAGCTTCCTGCACCTATCATTCATTTATATTTTGAAAAACAATTTAAAAGAGCGAAAATAACTAGTACTTTTCTTTTAAACAATTTTATAATTAATTGCGTTGTAAGATATATTTTTTGGAAAGGAAGTCAATTAGGTAACCTTCAGTTGACGCAAAAAGCCAAAGACTTATTAAAATTAATACCAGAAGAATCGAATCATTTAACAAGAAAATGGAAACAACTAGGGGTTCTTCCTAAAAACGCATTTGATTCACAGGCTCTTTTGGAAATTTATGAGCAATTTTGCAGCAGAAAAGCATGTTTGAATTGCGCTGTTGGTAAAAAAATATTAACCATATGAAACGATTTTTTCAAAAGATTATCTTTTTTTTCGAAATGCAATCTTATGGTGTTTGCGAGTGGTGGGCTCGCAAACTTGGAATCAGTTCAACAAAAGTTCGTTTGGGCTTTATTTACTTTTCTTTTATCGCATTAGGATCCCCCGTTGTTCTATATCTCATAATGGCCTGGATTTTAGAGCATAAGCATTATTTTCAGTTAAAGGCAAAACGTAATAGATCCATATGGGAATTATGACGCATTGGAAAATTTTTAGACGATTCTACTACATTGCTTTTACTCTGCTATTGATTTTCATAATCGGGATTGGTGGCTTTATGCTCATAGAAAATTGGAACTTTTTTGATTCTTTTTATATGACCGTGATAACCATTACAACTGTCGGTTTTGGTGAAATTAACAAACTGAGTGATGTAGGCCGTCTGTTTACCTCCTTTCTTATTCTCGGAACTTTTGGTACTTTCGCTTATCTAATTTCAACTGTTACATCTCTCATTGCCTCAGGTGAACTGGGAAGAGAAATCAAAAAGTATAAATTAATCGATCAAATAAATGTTATGGAAAATCATGTTGTGGTTTGTGGTATGGGTAGAGTCGGTATACAAGTAGCAAATGACTTAAAATTTGCAGGATTTCAAGTACTTGTGATTGAAGAAAAAACATTAGGTAAAGAAGATTTATTCGATGAGTTTCCCTATGTAACTGGTGATGCAACGCGTGATGAGGTTTTGAATCAAGCTAATATCGAAAAAGCAAGATCTCTCATTGCCTGCTTGCCTAATGATGCCGATAATCTGTTTATAGTTCTAACCGCAAAGGCTATTAATCCTAAATTGCAAATTATTTCTCGCGCCTCCCAACGATCATCAGTTGCAAAAATTAAAATAGCAGGGGCTCAGCATGTTATTATGCCTGATTCAATAGGCGGGACACACATGGCCTCCATTGTTTCAGCTCCCGAAGTAATAGAGTTCTTAGATCAAATTAGATTAGAAGGCCAGCATGGGGCGAATATTGAGGGAATAGCCTTCGAACAGTTGCCTGAAAAATACAGAGGAATAACCATCGGTGAATTGGATATTAAAAAACATACTGGTGCCACAATAGTTGGTTTTAAAACAAATGATGGTTCATTCATCATTAATCCAGATGAATCAACACGAATTGAGGAACAATCCTCGTTATTTGTTCTTGGCAATGCCCAACAGATTAAAAACGTAAATGCACTATTTGAACTAATTTAGATCAATATGAGGATATTAATTACAGGAAGTAATGGTTTATTGGGTCAAAAGATCGTTAGGCAGCTTTCCGAGAGAAAAATCGAGTTTTTAGCAACCTCGAAAGGAGAAAATCGAAATCCAGATTGCGATTATAATAAATATGTTTCCTTAGACATTTGTTCTTTGGAAGAAATAGGAAAAGTCTTCGACTCATATCGTCCTTCCCATGTAATTCATACGGCAGCAATGACGAATGTTGATACCTGTGAATTAAACCCAGATGATTGCTATGAAACAAATGTGGCAGCCACACAAAAACTTTATAATCAAGCAAAAAGAATAGGCGCACATTTTCAACTTCTTTCAACAGATTTTATATTTGATGGAGAAAAAGGTAATTATAAAGAAGAAGACAAACCCAATCCGCTCAGCGTCTATGCGAAATCGAAAGTGGATGCAGAAAATTTTTTATTAACTGATTCATATCCAAATTATTCAATTGTTCGAACAATAATCGTTTATGGAATTGGTAATAATTTATCTCGAACAAATATTGTTTGTTGGGCAAAAGAGGCTCTGTCCAAAGGTCAAGAAATGCGAATCATTGATGATCAATTTCGTGCTCCAACTTGGGCAGACGACTTGGCTTGGGCTTGCATTCGCATCTGCGAACAAAATAAAAAAGGTGTTTACCATATTTCAGGCCCAGAAACCATGTCTATTTTTGAGATTGTAGAACGCGTGGCAAAACATTTCGGTTTGCCAACAAAAAGCTTGGTTAGAACGGATAGCAGCACTTTAAATCAACCGGCAAAGAGACCTCCAAAAACAGGATTTGATTTGACAAAATCACGGAATGTATTGGGTTACAATCCGAAAACACTTGAAGAAACCCTTGATTTAATATAAGAAAGAGGTTGTTTTTCATACTGAAAAAGTTATCTTTATCACTTCAATCAAAAAATTACTTAAAAATGGCTAAAAGTCCTTGGCGTAAAAAACCAATTTCCGCATTCGAAGCGGATATGAAAAAAAATGATTTAAATCGTATTTTAGGTCGTTGGGGATTAACTTCCCTTGGAATTGGGGCAATTATTGGTGGTGGAATTTTTACATTAACTGGTATTGCGGCACATGACCATGCTGGACCTGCACTTGCACTTGCTTTCGTTATTGCGGGGGTTGGGTGTTTATTCGCGTCACTTTGTTATGCAGAATTTTCTGCCGTTCTACCCGTTGAGGGTTCTGCTTACGCCTACTCATACGGAACAGTAGGTGAGATTATTGCTTGGATTATTGGTTGGAACTTAATCTTAGAATATATGATGGGAGCCACAACCGTTGCGGTAAGCTGGAGTGGTTACTTTGGTAAGTTATTAGATCTTATACATGTTCATCTCCCGATTTGGTTGATGATGGACTACACTACAGCAAAGGCTACTGTTGGCGATGCTTTGGGCATTACACAAATTCAAGATTACTTATTATCCATTCAACCAAAAATGGATTTTAAACTACTCAGCCAAGGTTTGGCTGAAAAGAAGTCGGCATTGAAAGAACTTCATTTTCAAAATAGCAAAGAGGTTATTGCGCATATTCAGTCTCAATTACCAGATATGGCAACAATTAAAAATAGTCTGAAAAATTCTAAAGAGGCTTTCGCGTTAATTAAGGAGGCGAAAAGTCCAACAACTCTAGTAGACATTGCGAATGGTTCAAATGCTGAAGAATTGAGAAAGCATTACTCTGACATTTCTTTACCTGGTTTTGCGGTTAATTTGCCTGCTTTTTTGATTACCTGGGTGGTAACTTCGATTCTTGTTAAAGGTATAAAAGAGGCTGCTAAAACGAACAATATTATTGTTGTTGTAAAAGTATTAGTGGTGCTTTTTGTTATTATTGCTGGTGCGTTTTATATTGATACTGCAAATTGGACGCCATTCATCCCGGATGAATATGTCGATTACAAAGGAACATCTCATTTTGGAGTTAGCGGAGTATTAACAGCAGCAACAATTGTGTTTTTTGCTTACATCGGTTTTGATGCCGTTTCCACACAAGCGGGAGAAGCTAAAAACCCAAAGAAAGATGTTCCGTTTGCTATTATTGCTTCATTGATTATTTGTACGCTGCTCTATATTCTTGTTTCCCTAGTTTTAACTGGAATGGTAAAATACAGTGAATTGGATATGCGTGCACCTGTTGCCTCTGCGTTTTCTGGTGTTGGATTAACTTGGGCCGTTTATATCATTGTTATTGCTGCAACAGCGGGGTTAATTTCTGTAATGTTAGTTATGATGCTGGGGCAAACGCGTATTTTCCTCGGAATGGCGAAAGATGGGTTGTTACCAAAAAACATGTTTGGATACATTCACCCAAAATTCAAAACGCCTTCTAGAAGCACCATTTTAGTGGGTGCAATAATTTCCATTGTTGCCGCTGTGACGCCAATCAACAGTGTTTCTGAAATGTGTTCTATGGGAACGTTGTTAGCATTTGCCATGATTTCTATCGCAGTTGTGGTTTTGCGTGTGAAACAACCCCAATTAGAGCGGCCATTTAAAACACCTCTTCTGTTTTTAGTTGGTCCATTGGGTGCTGCCTTCAATATTTCATTAATGTACTTCGTTCGACCTGAAACATGGGTAGCATTCCTGTGCTGGTCATCACTTGGTATTATCGTGTATTTTTTATACTCCCGCAATCACAGCCACTTGAATGACCTGGAGTTAGCAGAGTCTTTACGTGGACATGATGCTATTTTAAATGCGTCTGAAGACAACACCGAGCAAGATTAAGCTTCTTTTCGGTTTATTATGAGCGAAAACTTCAAACGAACGCTTGGATTGGTGGATGCCACTAGTCTTGTTGCAGGCTCTATGATTGGTTCTGGAATCTTTATCGTGACAACCATCATGATGCGCGATATTGGTTCTGCAGGTTGGCTCATTGTTCTTTGGTTATTAACAGGATTAATTACCGTTTTCGCTGCCTTAAGCTACGGGGAACTTGCAGGAATGATGCCTGGAGCCGGTGGTCAATATGTTTATATCCAACGTGCTTATGGAAAAATGGCCTCCTTTCTATATGGTTGGACGGTTTTTGCTGTTATTCAAACGGGTGTTATCGCTGCAGTCGCTGTAGCTTTTGCCAAATATGCCGGGGTTTTCTTCCCTGGACTAAATGGCGTGGTTCTAGAAATCAGCTCCTCTTTCAAAATAACTTTTGGTCAGTTGTTTGCGATAGGAAGCATAATCGTGTTAACCAAATTGAATGCAGGAGGAGTTGAAAATGGAAAATGGCTTCAATTAATCTTCACGGGAGCAAAATTATTTGCCTTGTTTTCGTTAATTGCTCTCGGTCTTGCCTTTGGATTAAACTCGGATACATTTGCGGGGAACTTTCAAGATATGTGGGTGGCTAAAAAAACGGTTGTTAACCAGGATAGTTCAATTACAACTACGACTCTCACCGGATTTGCCTTGTTGGGGGCATTGGGTGCAACAATCATTAATTCGTTATTTTCCTCTGACGCATGGAACAACGTAACCTTCATTGCTGGAGAAATAAAAAATCCTCAAAAAAACATACCCAGAAGCTTGTTTTTAGGAACGTTAATCGTAACTGTAATCTACATTTTAGCCAATTTAGCTTATTTGGCATTATTACCGATTCATGGAAGTCCGGAAGGCAAGAACGCCATTGAACAAGGAATTATGTTTGCTTTCGATGACCGATTGGGTTCAAGCGCAGCATCCATGATTATAGGTAATATGGGAGTATTTATGATGGCCGGATTAATCATGATTTCAACTTTTGGTTGTAACAATGGTCTCATTTTAGCTGGCTCTCGTTTATTCTATGCCATGTCAAAAGACGGATTATTCTTTAAAAAAGCGGGTCAACTGAATAAAAATTCAGTTCCCGGCGTTGCTTTATGGATTCAATGTGCTTGGGCTTCTGTTCTCTGCTTATCTGGAAAATACGGTGATTTATTGGTTTACAGCACTTTTGCATCACTCTTGTTTTATATTCTGACAATCGGAGGGATTTTCATCCTGCGGAAAAAAGAACCCGAGACGGATAGACCTTATAAGGCTTTTGGTTACCCATACATCCCTTTTCTGTACATTTTATTGACCTTAGGAATTTGTATTGATCTACTCATTTATGATTCCAAAAATGCAGGAATGGGCCTTCTCATCGTGCTATTGGGAATTCCAATATACTATTTTGCAAACCGTAAGTCAGACTAGTTTTTCATGCAAGAACAAGATCCTTTTTATATTTCAAAGAGAAACAGAAGAGGAGTTTTTACTTTGTTTGTGTTTTCTCTCTTAGTTGTTTTCACCCCGAGATTTCTCATGTATTTAGAGAAAGAAGACAAAATCATAGTTTCAACAGAGGATATACTATCGTTGGAAAAATCAAGATCCTTTTCTCAAAAAAGGAGTTTTTACCACAATAACTATTCTAAAAAAGATAAATTCAAAGTGCCAGACAGAAAATTTGATCCCAATCAATATACGTTTGAAGATTGGATGAAATTAGGTCTTTCCGATAAACAAGTAAATGTTGTATTAAAATTCACGAGTCGAGGAATTTATTCAAACGAGGATTTGAAAAAAATATTCGTGATTCCTGACGTCTTGTTCGATAAAATTAAGGATTCGACCTATTATCCGGAAAAAGAAACCATGTCTAAAATGGAGCGTGAACTGAATCAGGATCGCCCATCAATTAGCTTAATCGATTTGAATAAATCGTCGATGGATGAGTTTACAAAACTAAACGGAATAGGTCCATTTTATGCCAAACAAATCATTCGATACCGAGAGCAATTAGGTGGTTATCATTCCAAAGAGCAGCTGTTGGAGGTATGGAAAATGAATTTGGAAATATACGAAAAACTTAAGGATTATATTTTTATTCAAAAAGGCGATTTGAAGAAGATTTCACTTAACTCAACAAATATAAACGAGTTGAATAATCATCCATACTTAAATTGGAATCAAGCAAATTCAATTATTAAAATGCGAGATCAACGTGGAGAATTCAATACTATCAACGATATAAAAGAATCTGTTTTAATTGATGAAGAAACATTTGAAAAACTAGCTCCTTATTTAACTTTGTAAAATGACTATTGAAGAAAAATTAAAGGCGATTATTCGCGATGTGCCAGATTTCCCAAAACCAGGAATCTTATTCAAAGATATTTCAACTATTATGTTGAATCCCATAATTTCGAAAGAGATATTAATGCATCTAAAAAATTTATATTCTGATCAAGGAATTGAGGCAGTTGCTGGTATCGAAAGCAGGGGCTTTTTATTTGGATATCCTTTGGCTATGGAGCTTGGTGTTCCTTTTGTTCTTATTCGAAAAGAAGGTAAATTGCCTTACAAAAAAGTAAAACATGCTTATGATTTGGAATATGGCAGCGCGGTCGTAGAAATTCACGAAGACGCTATAATTCCTGGTCAGCGCGTTTTAATCCATGACGATCTTTTGGCTACAGGTGGTTCCGCGGATGCAGCAGCTGAATTGATCAAAAAATGTGGTGGAAAAATTGCAGGCTTCAATTTTTTAGTTGGGCTATCTTTCTTAAATGGAGTGGATAAATTAAACAAACATTCTTCAAATATTGTTAATTTAGCGCGTTTTTAAACACATTGAAATGAACTTCGATAAGAACGAAAACCAACAAATGATTGCGCAAATGGTGCGCGATTTTGCAGAAAAAGAAATCCGTCCGAACATGAAAAAATGGGATGACGATGAAATTTTTCCTGTTGAAACCATGAAAAAAATGGGGGAATTAGGCCTGTTGGGAATATTTATTCCTGAAGAATATGGCGGCTCAGGGTTTTCTTATTTCGAATATGCCACTGCTTTAATGGAATTAGGTCGTGTTTGTGGTGGTGTTGGACTTAGCGTTGCTGCACACAACTCTCTTTGTACAGGACACATTTATTATCACGGCTCTGAACAACAAAAGCGTAAATATTTACCAAAACTTGCCTCTGGTGAGTGGATTGGTGCTTGGGGACTTACTGAACCAAACACAGGTTCAGATGCCATGCGTATGAAAACTACTGCTGTAAAAGAAGGAAATGAATAGGTAATCAATGGTGCTAAAAATTGGATCACACATGGTTTATCAGGGGACGTTGCGGTTGTTCTAATTCGTACAGGAGAACTTTTGGACAGCAATGGTATAACAGCATTTATTATTGAAAAAGGAACGCCTGGTTTCTCCGCAGTAAAAATCAAAGAAAAGTTGGGTGTTCGAGCCAGCGAAACGGCTGAACTAATCTTTGACAATGTGCGTGTTCCTGAAGAAAATGTTATCGGTCAAGTTGGAATGGGATTCAAACAAGCGATGCAAATATTGGATGGAGGAAGAATTTCAATCGCTTCTCTTAGTTGTGGTGTAGCAAGAGGCGCTTATGAAGCTTCAGTTAAATACGCGAAAGAACGTGAACAGTTCGGACAACCTATTGCTCATTTTCAAGCGATTGGCTTTAAGCTTGCTGATATGGCGACCGAAGTGGAGGCTGCTGAACTATTGACTTTTCAGGCTGCTTATTTGAAAAACAATAAGTTACCGGTAACGAAAGCAGGTGCTTTTGCCAAGTATTATGCGTCCGAAGTTGCAGTAAAATGCGGGAACGAAGCTGTTCAAATTATGGGAGGATATGGATATACCAAAGAATATCCTGCGGAGAAGTTTTTACGCGATGCTAAGTTAATGACAATTGGAGAAGGAACATCCGAAATCCAAAAATTAGTTATTTCACGAGAAATTTTGAAATAATTCTTTGATTTAATCGATTTTGTCATATCTTTGCGTCCCTATTTAGAAATTAAAAATTAAATATATATGCTAATTATTCCGATTAAAGAAGGCGAAAACATTGAAAGAGCGTTGAAGAAGTATAAGAAAAAATACGAAAAAACCAACGTTATGAAGGAATTGAGAAATCGTAAAGAATTTGAAAAACCATCAGTTGTGCGTCGTCAAGAAGTTATTCGTGCAGCTTACAAACAGAGAATGCAATCGCAACAAATATAAATTAAGATTTTTTAGAAGTTATTCAAGCCACTTTATGCAAGGTGGCTTTTTTATTTTCATTTAATCAAAAAGTAAATCCGCGTCAACACCCTCATTTTGATCTTTAATGAACAATGCAATTTCACTTAAAATTTGGTTTTTTCGTTCATCGGTTTTCACTTTGTTTTCCGCAAACTCTTTTAAATGCAATTGAGCTTCCAAAAGTTGGCTTTCTGAAAATGGCCCCAACATGTTTTCCATGATTGTTAAACAATCCAAAGCGATTAGGTAGTCGCCAGAAACACTTATTTCAACAAAATCAGCTAAGTATTCTGAAAAATCCAACTTTGATTCCCACAAGATTGGTAAAATTAATTTAAGTACGAAGTCATCCTCCTCGTTTCTAATTACTTGGATAAAAACTTCTGTAGCGCTTGAAATTTGGATATCCGAAAGCAATTTTGCTACTTGTTTTTGTAGATTCGTTCCAGATTGTTGCTTCATTACATCAATTAATATTGGAATCATGGATAAATCACCAATAGATGCTAATTCAACAATAGCTGAACTAATTTTAGACTCAGAATTAGATTTTAAATCAAGAATAAGTTGATTCAATTTTTGCTTGGTTTTTTCTTTATTTGCCACAGGATGAGATTGATTTCAAAGGTAGAACAATAGTTTGAAAAGATGTTTTGATTCGTTTATGAAATTTTAATTGTTTAAAAAATTTAAAGTTCAAAAAGGAAGAAGTCGTAAATGTGATCAACTTTGCTTAAAATCAACATATATGAAAACAATTTTCTATTTTGCACTAATCACAATGTCTTTAAGCGCCTGTGTTTCAGCAAAGAGGTTTAAAGAATTGGAAGAAAGGGAACGGATTTGTGCAGACGAACTTGCAAAATTCAAGAAAAGCAGCAACGATTTTGAGTCAAAGTCGAAGGATTTGGAAACAAAATACGATATTTCATCGAAAGATGTTAATCAACTCAAACAAGATACATCAAAACTTGGGAGTACCTTTCGCCTGTTGAAGAGAGATTACGATTTACTTAAAACCCAACACACAAGCCTCGAGACTTCTTTTGAAAAACTTAAAAACCTAAGCGCAAAAGAAACCGCAGCACTTCAAGCTGACTTAGAAAGCAAAAATCGTGAGCTTCAGAAAAAAGAGGATACCTTGTTAAAGTTAGATCAAGAACTAAAAGAGAAACAAAAATTGTTAGTTGAACGAGAAAAACGAGTGAATGAATTAGAAGAGGCAATTCGCAAAAAAGACGCTGTTGTTCAACTTTTAAAGGCGAAAGTGGCAAATGCACTTAGGGGATTCGAGAACCAAGGGTTAACCGTTGTTCAGAAAAACGGGAAAATTTACGTGAGTTTAGAAGCTAAGCTACTTTTTAAATCTGGCAGCACCTTTGTTGAACCTGAAGGAAGAAAAGCGTTAGTTGAGCTTGGAAAAGTATTGGAAAACGAAAAAGATTTAGAAATAGTTGTGGAGGGTCACACGGATACGGACAAACTAAATAGTTCTGTTTCACCTAAAAATAATTGGGAACTTTCTGTTTTGAGAGCAACATCCGTTGTAGAGATTCTTTTAGCCAATTCAAGTATGACACCAACTCAGGTTATGGCAGCAGGAAGAGGAGAATTTTTACCTATCGATCCTTTGGATAAAGCAAAAAATAGAAGAATTGAAGTGATTATTTCTCCTAATTTGAACGAATTGTTTGAAATTATTTCAGATTAACGCAAAACGTTTACGTGGCCTGTCATGATTTCCTCTACTCCTCTGTTGGGACGATAGGTTAGTTTCCATGTGTATGTGCCGTCAGGAACTCGTTTGTTTTTATGTGTGCCATCCCACTTGAAGTTTTGGTCTTCGCTGTAGAACAACAATTCCCCCCAACGATTGTAAATCTCCATTTTTATCCACTTAACTCCTATGAAACTCCCTGAAAAATAATTGTTAAAACGATCCCCGTCTGGAATAAATGAATTGGGGATGTAGATATAAAACTCTTTATAAATTGTTATCGGCTTGGTAATAGTATCAACACATCCCTTTGCATCCCAAGCAATTAATGTAACAAAGTAGGTTCCAGCAGTGTCAAATATATGATTTGGATTGATTACAGTTGATTGACCCCCATCTCCAAAATCCCACAAGTAGGCATATCCATTTGTGGTTAAATTAAAAAATGTGACGGGTAATCCCTCTGTTTGACTTTCACTAAATGGAATAAAATTGGCCTCAGGTTTAACAATTTTTACCACAACAACAGCAGAAACAGAAAAAGTCTGACAATCGTCTAAAACTTTGACAACATAAGATGTGGTGATGTTGGGTTTAACCCATATACCTTGTGAAGTATCGCCATTATGAATCCAACTAAAGTAATAATTACCATAGCCTCCAAACGCAGATGCCGAAATAAAAGCGCTATCTCCAGGACATAATTCAACATTTGGACTGGTTGTTACAACAAGAGGAGGACTAGTTATGTTGTAAATTACAGTATCGTAGGAAATTGCGCCACAATTATCTGTTACTTGAACAATGAAGGTAGAGGATGCTGCTGGATTTACATTGACAGAATTGGTTAGACCAATCACCTGTCCGGCCTGGAACCATTGATAAGAATAATTCCCTGAGCCACCAGAAGCCGCTGCGCTAAGTGTTTTTTGAACAAACGGACAAATTTCCGTTATATCAGCTGATGCTTGAATTGTTAGTGGAACATATTGAGGAACTGAAACTAAAATGGTGTCTCCTGCTGATGAGCTGGAACAAGCATCCGTTACCTCAACCCAATAGCTTTCTGTTGAAGTTGGCGTAATTTGAATGGAGCTTGAAGACTGGCCTGTACTCCAAATATAAGAGTATGGAGAAAGTCCTCCAGATACAACTGCCATAAGATTAATATCATCTCCAGGACATTCAATTGAAGGGTTATTTAAAGAAACACTCAATGGGTCGACGTCTTGGATAAATAAATTAATGACTATCGGCGTCACGTTTCCACAAGGATCAGTTAAAGGGAAGGTTAATTTTAATGTTTCAAGTCCTTCTGGAATACCATCGAAAAGAGCATTTAAAGTGAAGCTCGTTGAACTTTCTCCGGCGCCTAGGGTCACGCTGGTAGGAACACCCGTGTAATCAATACCCGACGAAGCAGTTCCTGAGACTTGAACAGGAATTGTAACTGCAGCATTTAAATTATTTTCTCTCGACAATTCAATGGTTGCAGATGAACATCCCTCGGCCATCCAATTAGGATTTGAAAAAAATTGAGGCGTTATCGAGTGAGTAATTGTAATGGGTGTTTTTGAGGATAAACTATTTGCCTCTAAAAATATTCCTGAATCCCATTGACCGTCACCAACATCTGCGACAGCGAGTATCAGATGATATGTTTGACCACATTGCACTTTTGAAACAGCGGTTAAAATATCCGTGAACCCATCATATTGAATATAAGAAGGATTAGAATTATAGGGAGGTGAACTGCCGTCTCCGTTGAAGTTGTAAAATTGTGAGTTTGTTATGGCATTTACATTATTAATAGAAACAATACTACCATTATTCGGAAGTTTGGCAATGTTTTGAATCCCTGAAATTCCCGGGCCAGAAATGAAAAACCCGAAAACATCATTGTATCCTGAATTATTTGGAGGCGCGAACTCAGGGTATTCATCTGAACCAAAAACATATCTGAATCTCACAGTATCCGAATAGGGAATAAAATCAAACTCTAGAATGGCCGCATTAAAAGTTTGAGCGTTTGGCACAAGACTGGTTAAAAGTGCAGATCCTCCAACGTTGTTGTCGACACCTGCTCCAGGCTGATTATTGGGGCCTTGTGGTCCATTTCCGTTATTTATAATAGTACCTGTTGTCATGACGATTCCCTGATTAATCCCCAAGTTCGTTCCAGTTGCTGTAAAAGAACCTATAGCAGCAGGACTTCCGCTATACATAATGTTTGACGCGGTAACTCCTGGGCCAAGAAGTACATTTTGTACTAGACCAGAAGGTGACATACTAGTGCTCGTAATCAACTGTGAAAACACGGTAAACGGTATCGTTAAAACGACCAGAAAGAATATGAGCGTATTTTTCAATCTCATTCAACGTTATTAACGTAAAAAACGAGATTTCGTTGTTGTTTTTAACAAGATTTTTATTTCTCGGGGTTGTTTGATTTTGATGTTTCTTTGAATATTCAACTCATTCTTCCGTTAAATGTCGAATTACTTCAGCCGCACCAATCAAACCAAACAGGGCTGGCATGTAACTACACGTTCCATAAAAAGACTTTTTAAAATTGCTTCCGTCGGTCATTTTTAAAGCCTCCTTGCGCTGAAGTTCTTCCGAGAAAACGGCCTTTATACCTCGTAAGGAAATGTCTTTACGTTTCATGCGTTTTTTGATATGAGAGCCTAACTTACAATTGTGGGTGTTTTCTAATTTTGCCACTTTCACCTTTGATGGATCCGTTTTACCGCCTGCACCTAAATGGGTAATGATTTTGATTTTCAGTCGCTTACAAGCAATGATCCACTCGAGTTTTGGTGTTACCGAATCGATACAATCCATTACATAATCTGGCTTGTGTTCCTCGAGAAGCTCCCAAACACGATTTGGAAGAACGAACTCTTCAATTACATTTAATCGCAATTTTGGATTGATATCTGTTAATCGTTCGGCCAAAACAACTGCTTTATTTTTTCCGATGGTTGTATCCAATGCCGTCAACTGACGATTTTTATTAGTTGGGTCAAAAACATCCCCATCGATGATTGTCATTTTTCCAACTCCAGAACGTGCAATAAATTCTGCCGCAAAAGAACCTATTCCTCCGAGTCCGACGATTAAAACATGTGCGTTTTGAAGTTTATTGATTTTTTCCTCATTAAAAAGTAATGCTGTTCGTTCTAACCACTTTTCCATTTTTTGAAAACACTTTTAAAATTGTTGTACTGTAATTCTTTCAATTGCTGCAAAGTTATTTGTTTCATTTTAGTAAACTCAAGGTAGATTGTTTCTATCGATACATTTGAGTCATCCGTTTCAAAGAACAGATTTTCCAGAGGGACATTTGTAGATGCCTCCATTAATTTTGGGTTTCTTAAAATCGCTTCACCGAAACTTACAAATAGTCCTTCAGAGAGGACATCCTCGAGAATTGTTGTTTTTGAAAAACCATGAAAAATCCAACTTTGTTTTGGGTTTAGCCTTCTTTTAATATGCCTCAGTTCGTTCCAAGCCTTTACACAATGAATGATTACGGGAAGTTTCAATTGTTCAGCCATTTCAATCTGTTTTTCCAACATTTCAATTTGAATAATCAATGATGGGCCTTTATTTTTATCTAATCCTATTTCTCCTATAGCTAGGCAGTTCGGTGAGTTCAAAAGCATACTTAAATCATCGAAAAAAAATGGTTTATCTGCATCCCATGGATGAATTCCATACGAGTAGTATGCTGCTCTTTTCTCCTCTTTAAATTGAAAAACAGACAAATTGTGATCAATGTAATTATGAGTGTGTACATCAATGAATGGGACTTTTTTCAACTTCTTAGTGAGTTTACCTTATGTGTTGAATACAAGTTTAATTACAAAACTGCTCTTAATCAACATTTTTTACTAAATTCGACAGTTAAACAAACACTCATATTATGACAAAAAACGAAGATTTAATTGATCGTATTGAAAGTCAGGGGACTATTTTTGGGCATCCAAAAGGGCTTTTCCTCTTGTTTTTCACAGAAATGTGGGAACGATTCAGTTACTACGGAATGAGAGCTATTTTAATGCTTTACATGACTAAGCTATGGATAGAAAATGGCCTTAATATCAATGGTGAGTCTGCCTCATTGATTTATGGATTCTTTACTGGATTTGTTTATTTAACTCCCATAATCGGTGGCTGGATTGCTGATAATTTCCTTGGGCAGAGAAAGTCAATAACTATTGGTGGTATTACCATGTTTGCAGGACAGTTGACCCTTTTTGCCGTAAACACCCATGCCGGATTGGCAATGGGGCTTGTTCTCCTTATTCTAGGTAATGGGATGTTTAAGCCCAATATTTCCACAATGGTAGGTCAGTTGTATCGCCAAGGAGACAATCGTAGAGACTCAGCATTCTCTATTTTTTACATGGGAATAAACCTTGGGGCTTTTTTAGCTCCTTTGGTAATTGCTGTTTTAACTGATAACATATTTGCTGTTCGTAACACAAATGGAGAAGTTATCAGTTATGGTTATAAATATGGTTTTTTGGCAGCAGGTATAGGAATGGCAATCGGTCAAATTCTTTTTAATTGGTTGTCTCCTAAATACTTGCTTGAAATTGGTGTTGAGCCGGCTGCAAAACAAAAAAGTCAGAGCAATTTGAATGAATCTAGTAATTCTGAATTAATTGATGCCGGATCGAAAAAGCCTCTTTCATTTGAGGAGAAACAGCGCATAACAGTGATTTTTATACTTACTTTTTTTGTTATTTTCTTCTGGGCAGGATTTGAACAAGCGGGATCTTCTATGACATTGTATACAGATAAGTACATCGATCGTAATTTCTTCGGATGGGAGATTCCCACGGCTATTTTTCAATCTGTTAATCCCCTTTTTATAGTGGCATTAGGTCCTCTATTCGCCTGGTTTTGGAATTCTAAACTCGGAGCAAGATTAAGCACTCCCGTAAAAATGTCTTTAGGGATGATTTTACTTGGTATTGGGTTTTTATTCATGCTTTTTGCCACTTATAGTGTTAAAGTTACCGGATCTGGTGACAGCGAGGTTGTAACACAAAAGGCGGCTTTAATTTGGTTGGTAATGACCTATTTTTTCCATACAATTGGGGAACTTTGTCTTTCTCCAGTTGGACTTTCTGTTGTAACAAAGCTTGCTCCTCTAAAACTTGCTTCTATGCTCATGGGTGTGTGGTTATTATCCTCTTTTGTTGCAAATATAATGGGTGGATATATTGCAATGTATGTTGAAAAATTAGGGGCAGCCACTATATTTTTCTCAATAGCTACCTTTGTTATCTCTCTCGGATTGCTAATGCTTTTACTAACAAGCAAGCTATCCAAAATGATGCACGGAGTTAAATAACGATAAAATTAATAACTAGGGTTCCAAAAAATGGAGCCCTTTTTTTTAGCTTTATGTCTAGTTCTGAAATAACGATACACCAATTTATCGTTATGGAAAAATTCAAAAAAGAGTCTGAAAAGGAGGGAAGAAAAAGAATGTTAAGCATTTTAAACCTGAGTTCGATTTATAAAATTGGATTGACTTCGTCGCTACTCCGTGGTCAGACCGATCAGAAACAATGAATTACTAATAACACTTTTGAAAATGTATCGAGATACATTGAGAAGGTGTTATGAAGAAAATCGTTGTTTATCAGTGGAATAAATAATCACTTTGCATAAAAACCAGTTATTCAGCGTTGTCCAATCTCGATTTAGCCCGCTAAAACTTCGATTGAATGCCTTGACTAACAGATTTTTACGTCAATCTGAATTCCAATTTTAAAGTCGAACTCAGGTTTTAAGTGAAGTTTATTCAAATAGAATAAATCATTGTCATTTGTTTCACTCGAATGGCTAAGGTTTCTCTCAAGCTAGCTGGTTCGAGAACCTCTATTTCACCTCCATAACCTAAAACAACACGTATAAATTCTTCCGAAATAAGTATATTAAGTTCAAAAATAGAATTATCTGTTCCTTCCGAAATTATTTTTTGTGATGAATGAAAAGGTTGTGAAGCAATATATTTTGCAGCGATTTTGTTGGCTTTGATTTTAATTTTTTCAGTTTTTCCTTTGTACGCAGTTATTCCGATTGTATCTTGAAAATATGAACCGGGACTAAAATCCTTTGGAAATGTTGCCTCTTCTTCAGTAATCATTGGGTCTTGAACTCGATCGAGGGCATAAGTAATGATGTCGTTTTTCGTTGAGTCAAATGAAATTAAATACCAACGATTTCGATATTCTTTTAGAAATAAAGGGGAAACCTTTCTGGGCTTTTCAACTCCTTTTATGAAACTTGCGTATATAAAAAACACTTTTTTTCGTGCTCGTATCGCTTCAAGAAATAATGGCAAGAATTCATTTCCGCCCAGAGAAATAGCAGATTCAAACTCAATGAACTGATTTATTTCTGAATTCTGATTGTCGCCAACTGCCACTCGATCCACGATTTTGTCAATTGCATTTCCAAATTGTTGAAAAAAGGGGACTTCTCTAAATTGCTGTAAAGTATTGACGGCAAAGCGAATCGAACTTAGTTCATCCTCAGAGAGTGGAATATCATTAATGCTAAAATTTGGATCTTCATAATAATAGCCTCCGAGTCGTTTAATGAATTTAATGGGTGCATCGTGCTCCATCTTCATAGTAAACATATCTTTTTCAATCGTGGAGTCACAAATATTAGCTCCTTGTGAACCAAAAAGTTCCTCTTCACAAGCCTCTCTTAGTTGTTGTTTGCTAGGATAGGGTTTATACTTGTTTCGCAACATACGATCGATGATACGATAACGTATTAGCGCATTTTTAATATGCGGCATATCCTAGTTGCTTAACACCTTGTTTTGGTATCCGAAAAGCTCGAAGAATTTAATAGCTTGAGCAACTTCATATGGTACGTCTTTTTCCCAACTGCTCGCTCCCGCTTTAATTTTACTCAATACGTCATCGGACATAATATGTAGCAATTGTTGATCGTATTCTTTGATAGAAGCAATTTTATCATTGTCTTTCATAAATTGAAGTAGACCATTTAGATTTTTAGGAATTTGAATATTATTGAGATCATACAATTCTCCGTTTTCTACATTGAGAGCAGGATAAACGAAGAGCTTCACATTGTGACCAAATCCTCTTCCAAATGCTTCCAACAACCCGCCGGCAAGATTATCATAGTAGCGTTCATCAAAAATTGTATTCAAGTTATAGACACCTAAAATCACTCCCATTAAATTTCCTCTGGCAATAGCTGCTAGGTATTCTACCATTTTGTAATGTTTCAGATAATTAGAAATCATAACGGTATATCCCAATGAACCTAGAAGTTCTGCCCGATCAACGAAGTCTTTATCCGAAATTTTTCCGTCTGCTGTTAAATCTTTTAAAGTCAACTCAAAAACGACCTCAAGATTTGCCTCTTTCACTTTCTTTTCTTTCAAGAAAGCTAATCTTCCTTTTTCGATCATGTCAATATGCACCTTCGTAACAGGTCTAAAACGACCTCGCATCAAAAGAATATTCTTTTTATACAAAGCGGTTGCTGGTTGCAATACATTTTTTGCTAAATCAAACATGGTAGCATCAGTGATTCCTCGTTTAACCAAATTAAGTGCAATAATTCGATTATCTACATTTTCAAAATCAGGTCCCGAAACGCGAAGCATATCGATTTCCATACGATCTCTTGGTAACCTATGAACAAGCGCATCTAAAAATTCATCTAAATTTCCGGTATGAAAAAAGGCTGCATGAATCAAATTAACACCTAAGATACCAAGTGCTTCTTGTTGCCCTTTGTGACTATTATCATGCATTTTGATATGCAAAATAATATCGTTTGTCGGCCCATTTAAATGCAACTGAAAACGAATGCCAACCCAACCTTGACCTTGGTTCGTTTTATGATAGTTCAACGATTCAACTGTATTACAAAAGGCAAAAAAACGAGCTGTTTTATGCTTTTTTGGCAGTGTTTCTGCAATATTATTATACTCAGTTTCCAGCATCGTAATCAATCTTTCCTCACAAACGTAACGCGACGCCTCTCCATACAATGAATCAGAAACTTTCATATCATATGCAGATTGGGTAAACGCTATGGTTCCTGAACTACCTCCTGCCTTAAAAAAATTAGCAGCTACCTCTTGTCCTGCGCCAATCTCAGCAAAACAACCATAAATGTTGTCTGTTAGATTGACTTTAAGAGCCTTTTCTTCCGTTGTTAATCTGAATTCACTCATTTTAATGCGGGTCTTTAAATTTTGGATTATTTATAAAATTATAATCAGTTAGTGTAAGAAGAAATTTTTTTAACAAATATTTCTCCTGTGAATCGAGTTGAACACCGCCTTGACTCGCAAACTCGATTAATGGGTCAATGGTTGTGCTTTGATTTATTCCACTTGAGTAATGTTCGATCACTTCGTCTAATGAAGAAAAACGCCCATCATGCATATAGGGTGCTGTTAATGCAATGTTTCTCAATGTTGGCACTTTAAATTTTCCATAATCGTTAGAATTCCCCGTTATGGCTCCTCTTCCTATATCTGAAAACGTTGCGTCTAGTCCATTGTTACTAAATTTTTTCACCTGCATCAAAGGACCATTATGACAGTGAAAACAGTCAGCTCCGTTTAAACTTTTAAATAAATCGTATCCTGCCCATTCTTCGTTATCAATTGTTTGAAGAATTGCTTGTTCAGATGTCGTTAATGCGATGTTGTTTTCATATTTATACATTACATCATATTTCGATTCGGCACTAATGAGTGTTCGGAGAAACTGTGCGATGGCTTTTGCAACTTTTATGGAATCAATCCCTTCTTCGTTGAATGCTTTGAAAAAACGATTTCGGTATTTTATATCTGCGTTTAGTTTTTGCACCGCATCTTTCCAGCTCTGATGCATTTCTATCGGGTTGGGTACAGGCTCTAAAATTTGACTTTCTAATGTTGATTTACGCCCGTCCCAAAAGAAAAAATTCTCCCAACCGAGGTTTACGAGTGCCATCGATTGCCGCGTTCCTGCTATACCATCAATTCCAACAGAAAATTTATTCGGATCAGAAAAACCATGCTCAGGCATGTGACAGGTTGCGCAGCTGATGGAATTATCCCCGCTTAATTGTTTCTCGTAAAATAGAAGTCGCCCTAACTCTACTCCTTCTTTTGTTAATGGGTTGTCAACAGGAATAATCATATCGGGAAAGTGTGAAGGGATTTTTAGGTCGTAAGGAGTTGCCTGAAATCCCACTCTATCTTTTCGACAAGAAAAAAACAATAAGCAAAGCGATGCGAAAACAATTTGTTTCATTACTGAGCCGTTATAGCTTGTTTGAAGTTTTGTGCAACTTTTAAAGTAAGGTCTTGCTGTCCTGAACCAGAGTGAGTGAGGAACTCGTTTTTCAAATCAATGGGTTGATTTGGGTTTTGTAAAAAAGAAAGTAAATCCAATTTGAGTTTAAGACGGTGTTCATTATTTGAAATGCTTTGCCAATTTACATTTGAAAATGAAATTGTTTCCAAGAAGTTGTCCTTTCCAACATGAAAACTAAAACTATGATTGAAGTTCAAAGTTGCATCAGGAATAGTATCGGTTTTGCCCTCGATACTGATGAAAATATAACCTGTGTTCCAACTCCAATGCATCGTTCCGGCATTACTAATATTTAAGGGGCTATCATTCGGAAAGGCCGATGGATCCAAATGATTTAATGATTGAATCACTCCAATATTTCCTTGAAGTGAAGAAAATTTGTTATAGTCACCTACTAAATGCGTTAACCTATTTCCGGTTGATGAATAATCGAATAATGTAGCTTGTGTTAATGTATCCGTTCCATTTCGAAGAGCTGAAACAAAAAACTTGAGGTCGCTAAATTTGACTTTATATCCCTCCGGTGTTGTATAAACAGAATCTAAGTAGAACAGTTCATTCCCATAGCAAGGATCAATACTTATGGAAAGGTATTTATCCGTTGGTGTAGGAGTGGGTTCGTCTTTTTTGCAAGAAAAAAAGAGGAAAATCATGAAAACGAAGCATATTTTTATCTTCATGAAACAAAATTAAGCGAAAAAAAACGTAAATTCTTATATTTATAAATAATAACAGAACTTGTATCATGAACACACGAAGGCCATTAAAAGTTTTAAATGCATCTGCCGGTAGTGGAAAGACCCATCAACTCGTGTTAGAATATTTAACCATTTTGTTGGGCGCGGATTATTCCAGTCCGAAATATAAATCGATTGTAGCCATGACCTTTACAAATAAGGCTGCTTTGGAAATGAAGAATCGAATCATTAACACACTTGAAGGAATTGTGAATTACAATGGTTCGAATTCCAAAATAACCCACATGTTAAATGGTTTGATTCATAATGTAGGCGTTGAACAGCATGTAATTCAAAAAAGGGCTCAAAAGGCCTTGAGTCAAATTCTACATGGTTACGAAGATTTTCATGTATCAACAATCGATAAATTTAATTTGAGATTAATTCGGTCATTTAGCAGAGATCTCGATATTCCAGGGGAATTTGAAGTAGTTCTGAATGAAAAACAAATTATTGAAGACGTTGTAGACATGCTAATGAGTAAGCTTGGTCAAGCGGATAGTGAAGATTTAACGAAATTGATGACGCTTTATGCTCGTACTAATCTAGAAGATGGTCAAAGTTGGAATTTCAGACAACAATTAGTTGAATTTGCTATAGTTCTTTCATCTGAAAGGTATCAGGAAATTGTAGAGAAATTATTGGCCATATCTTTAACAGATACCGATTTTGCGCAGTTAAAGAATGAAATACGGCAAATCGAATCGGACTTCATAGCTGAGGCAAATGAATTCGGTAAATATGTGCTGTTACTCGGGCTTACAGCCGATGTTACGCCTGGTGCAAATACTACAGTTAACACCTTGGCGAATTTCGCGAATGTGGATTCTTTTCCTTCTGCTAAAGGAAATAGGGAATTGTTTACGGATACCATTCTGAAAAATGCTCGAAATAGAGATGGGAATAAACAGTTTTCTGTGGATTTAGCTAATCGTATTCTTGCACTTAATAATTTATTTGCTTTGGCTTACGAGCGCCATGAATTACTAAAAAAATTCCGGTCAAATTTCTTCAACATGGCTTTGCTTCAATTCATCGCAAAATCCTTGAATGAAACCAAAGAGCGGGAACAGATTCTTCGAATTTCAGAGTTTAATAAATTGATAAGCAGTTTGGTGGGGGAGGAGGATGCGCCCTACATTTACGAAAGACTTGGGACGCATTTGGAACACTTTTTATTGGACGAGTTTCAAGATACATCTCGCCTTCAATGGCTTAATTTAATTCCACTTGTTTATGAATCTCTTGGTCACAGCAGAAGAAATCTTATTGTTGGTGACGCGAAACAATCCATTTACCGATTTAATAACGGATTAGCGGAGCAATTTGTTAGTTTACCCAAGATTTATAATCCTGAAAATGATCAAAAAATAGCCAGAATTTCTAAATTTTTTAATGATCAAGGAATCAAAGAGAATCTTGGCCGGAACTTTCGTTCAGCGCGAGAAATAGTTTCTTTTAATAACCAGCTTTTTGAGCTTTTGAAAGAATCACTACATTTGGATTATATCAACTTTTACGATTCTATTGAGCAACAGGTCGTTTCTGATTTAGATGGTTTTGTTCGAGTTATTTCCATGCAGGCCGATCCGGATTTAGACAGCTTGATTATCCCGATTATTGATTGCATCCAAAAATGTATTTCCGATGGATTCAAAATGGGTGATATTTGCATACTTACTCCAACAAACGAACTGGGAAATGGAATAGCGAATATACTGACAGGGCATAAAATTGCCGTTGTCTCTCAGGATTCATTGTTAATTGCCTATGACGCGAAAATTCAGTTAATTATTTCTTATCTCAAACGCCGAGAAAGACCCACCAACGAAACTGAAACAAAGCGATTCGCAGAGCTATTTTTAAGACTTACAGGAGAAACAACAGAAAAATATTTGTCCTATTTCGAAACAAAAGTTTTTCCTAATGGGAATAAAAAACGATTCTTTAACGAGGATAAATTTATTACGGAAAATTTTGGTAGCAATGAACGATTTTTTACATCATATGAAAGTCTATATGACTTGGTGCTCAAGTTCTTCAATCTAATGAATTGGGAAGAAACAAAAAATCCTTATTTACATCATTTTGTTGATGTCGTTTTTGATTACCAGTCTAATCGCCAATCAGACATTAAATTCTTTCTAGAATATTTTGAGGATAATAAAAAGGTTATTGCTCTGCAAATGCCTGAAACAGATAGTGCAGTGAAGATCATGACAATTCATAAATCAAAAGGTTTGGAGTTTCCGGTGGTGATTTTGCCGCGGCTTGATTTGAGTGTCAAAATACATAATCGTGCTAAGTTTTTAATTGAAGCTCGCGATAAAATTCTTTATGGATCACTAAGTAAAAACAGCTCTTTAGTCGAAATCGCGAATTTTACTGAAAGAGAATTGAGTTTAACGTTTTTGGATAAATTAAATCTCTGTTATGTTGCTTTGACAAGACCCATACAACGATTGTATGCTTTTAATTACCATAAAAAAGGTAATTTGGGCGCGCTGATTCATGAGCAAATTCAACAAAATTTCCCATTTGAAACCACTGAAAACGGGGAGGTACTTCTTGAACTTGGAACAGAAAAAGAAGTTCAACTTGAAGAGAAATCAATGGGTGAGGAGTTTTACATTCCAAAAGAATTGAATCAACGACTTTGGTATCCTGATGTAGTATTTCGAAAAATTTCAATTGCTGAAAAACAAGAACAATTAAAAGAACAGCGGTTTGGAAACTATTTTCATGCTTTGATGGCTCTTTGTAATGCATCGAATGACGTGAAAAGTGCTTTAAGTGAACTTATAAAAATTGGGGAAATCGATCCTGAATTTCAAACTGAATTATCGGACAAGGCATATGCGTTTTTTCATTTAACCGCAAAAATGTTTGAGGATGCACAGGAAATCATCAATGAACAATTAATTTTAATTCCAAATGATAACGATAAGAGACCTGATAAAATCATTTTGAAAAAAGATGAACTGATTGTTTTTGAATTTAAAACAGGAAAACAAAGTGATCAGCATCAACCTCAGTTATTGGGATATCATTTGGCTTTGAAAGATATGTATAACAAATCGATAAAGCTTTATCTATATTATACCGAAACGAATACATTGTTAAGTATTTAATACTCGGATTTCTTCGGCCGCTTTTAGAAATGTGTATACGAGTGGATGAGGAATATCACGTGTTGAAGATATTTGAGGGCAAAATGCGCAAGCAACAAAAAAATCATGATTAACCAAACTAACGATTTCAGGATCTTCGAATTGATTAGTAGCTTCAATATCTAGAAACTTTCCTTTTAATTGTTCAATTAATTGAGGATATAAACTATACCGCGAAGAGGTTAGTTCGATGTTACTGAAGTTGTCGTATAATTTCTCAAAGTTCTTGTTTAAAGGACTGATCGTAACACGTTCGAAACTATTTCCGGCAACTAAATTTTCTGAGATTAATTTTTCAGAATAAGGATTCAATTGATTAATAGCAATTAAAAATTCGATAAACGTTTTGAACGCTTCACCAGTAACTAAAACCGGGGATTTGTGTTCAAGTAATAATTTAAAAACACCATTCAAATAAAATGCGTTTTGAAATGGGCCTGGAGCAACCCAAATTCCGTCAAATTGATCGAAATAAATTGGTTTATGTTGAATTGCCTCGTTGATTTTAATCCAATAATAGTTGATTTCTATTTCGAGAAAATCGCTTGCGTGATCGAGGGATAGATTGGTCGCATGATGGGAATTATAAGTAAAATTATAATCTCCTATGATTGCAATTTTGAGCGAGCCACTCATCGATATGTTGTTAAATCAAATTACTTTTTAAACCAAGCTCTCATCACGGCATTATTGATATCGATCGAGATTTCTTGTTGCAATTGAACGTCATAAGTCCAAACCTTACAACTAAATGAACATTCAAAAAGCGAATAATCACCAGTATTATCACTTGCTTGTTTTAAAACAGTAAACGTGGCACTTTGATTTGGGTCGGATTCTTTAGACTTCCATACAACACCATTTTTATCCGTATACTCAACTTGAATTCCGTCACTATTTGTATTTACCAAAGTACTATAATCTTTAAAGGGAATAGGAACTTGAGAATTCGATGAAAGATAATCATTAAACATAGTTAGTGTAGGATCTGTATTTGCAGAAGCATCCCAATCTAAAGCACCAAAACTAATTTTCAACGCTTGAGAAGAATAGGGTGAGGTAATTGTTGATGAATAAATAACTTTGGATAAAACTGGAGAAGCATAAATATAGACATCTTTTCCTGCCAAACCCTTGTAACCGTTTACGTTTTGAGTAAACTCAACTTGTGTTCCGTTTACATAACTGTCTAGAGTTGCATTCAAGTCTACTGTATTAACCGGAGCAGGCACAACTTCGTGTTTGATACAAGAACCGAAAACAAAAAGCAAACTAATGGAAGTGAAAAATAAAAGACTTTTACGCATTCTTAATTTTTTTAATCAAACAAATTTAGCTTATTAACGTGAAATAACAAAAAAAGATGCCTTTTGCATTCATTTGTCCAAAAACCCTACTTCGCAAACCAAAGTCTTGTTATTTTTGTTCAAACATACTATTTCAATTTTGGACGAATCATTTGATTACAGAGAAGAGGCTAAAAATGGCGGTGAGCAGGATTATGATAAAGTTTTGCGTCCAAAGTATTTATCTGATTTTTCCGGACAAGATCCCGTCGTTCAGAATCTGCATGTTTTCGTTCAAGCGGCAAAATATCGCAAGGAGCCGTTGGATCACGTTTTGTTGCATGGCCCACCCGGATTAGGAAAAACCACTTTAGCAAATATTATCGCCAATGAACTTGGTGTTGGATTCAAAGTAACAAGTGGACCTGTACTAGACAAGCCAGGAGATTTAGCAGGATTACTTACCAATCTTGGAGAGGGAGATGTACTATTCATCGACGAGATCCATCGCTTGAGCCCTGTTGTTGAGGAATATTTGTATTCCGCGATGGAGGATTATGTGATTGACATTTTGATTGATACAGGCCCAAATGCACGTAGTATTCAAATTAACTTGAATCCTTTTACATTGATTGGCGCAACTACGCGTTCAGGATTATTAACTTCTCCCTTAAGAGCTCGTTTTGGAATAAATTCTCGTTTGGAATATTATGATTCGAAAACACTAACCATGATTGTGGAGCGAAGTGCGGGGTTACTTAATATTGAAATCGATGAGGATGCTGCTTTCAAAATTGCAAGTAGAAGTCGAGGAACGCCTCGAATTGCTAATGCGCTATTGAGAAGAGTTAGGGATTTTGCTCAAATAAAAGGATCGGGAAGAATAGATGATGAAATCACAGAATTTGCTTTAAATGCGCTAAATGTTGATGCAAATGGATTAGATGAGATGGATATTCGGATTTTGAAAGTCATTATCGATAAATTCAAAGGAGGTCCGGTTGGTTTAACCACCATTGCCACAGCAATCGGTGAAAATGCAGGCACATTGGAGGAAGTTTATGAGCCATTTTTAATACAAGAAGGATTTTTAATGAGAACACCTCGAGGGAGAAAGGCAACTGAAAAAGCATTTAAGCATTTGGGAAGAGATATGGGATGGACTCAAGGAGGATTATTTTAGTCCTTTTGAATTTCAATGAATCAGTCCATGTATAAACAGTTAATCAAGTCAAAAGCAAATGAACTTGGTTTTTTTCATTGTGGGTTTTCGAAAGCTGATTTTTTAGAGGAAGAGGCTCCTCGACTTGAATCTTGGCTGAACCTAAATTATCAAGGAAAAATGTCTTACATGGAAAATTACTTTGATAAACGATTAGATCCACGACTACTTGTTGATGGTGCACAAACAGTTATTTCTTTGTTGCTCAATTATTTTCCTGCCGAAACGCAAAAAGATATCGAAGCACCCAAGATTTCGAAATATGCTTACGGGAATGATTATCATTTTGTAATTAAGGACAAGCTTAAAGAACTAATTCGTTTCATGAAAAATGAAATTGGTGAAGTCAATGGGCGCGTATTTGTTGATTCTGCTCCTGTAATGGATAAAGTATGGGCAAAAAAGTCAGGATTGGGTTGGGTTGGAAAAAACACAAATTTGATCCACCCAAAAGAAGGTAGTTTTTTCTTCATTGCAGAAATCATTACGGATTTAAAACTTGAGCCGGATGAACCTGTAAAAGACTATTGTGGAACATGCACTCGTTGTATCGATGCCTGTCCAACTGAGGCCATTGTTCAACCATACCTCGTGGATGGTTCGAAGTGCATATCTTATTTGACCATTGAATTGAAGGATGAATTGCTTCCAAAGGAGTTTGAAGGAAAAATGGAGAACTGGATGTTTGGTTGTGATATTTGTCAAGATGTTTGTCCGTGGAATCGTTTTGCTAAAGTCACTAAGGAAGATCTTTTCAAACCTGCATTTTCATTATTGGATTTAACTAAGTCAGATTGGGAAAATTTGGAAGAAGAAACCTTTCAAAAGTTATTTAAAAACAGCGCCGTTAAACGCACGAAGTTCTCAGGGCTCAAACGAAATATTTCGTTTTTAGGAACAAGTAAGAAGAGCAAGATTTAAGTATATCGTGAGTTTGAGAATACCTGACTTAAGTTAAAGTAATTTACAGGCAACTACAAGTCTTTCAATAAAATTATACCACCCCATTTGTCTCAAAGTGGGTCTACATCCAAAACTACTTTTATCGATCGATTATTGGGCTTTGAATAAAACTCGTCAATGAGCATCGCAATGCGCTCTTTAACTTTTTTTTCTGGAGCAGTGCGTTCGATTTTCAATTTGATTTCCTTTAAGAATTGATTTTGAATGCGTTTGATAATTGGAAATTCTGGACCCAATACTCGCTCTTTAAATGTTTCACGCAATGAATTAGCCAATTCGAAAGAGGCTTTTTCAACAACGGGTTCCTCCTTGTGCTTCAAGGTTAGGGTAATCAATTTGTAAAACGGAGGATAGAAGTAATTTTCACGTTCGATAATTTCATTTTTATAAAATGAAACAAAGTCGTGTTGCTCAACTAATTTAATTACCCAATGATCTGGATTTGATGTTTGAATGATGACTTTTCCGCGTTTTTCTTTCCTACCTGCTCGCCCTGCAACTTGCGACATGAGTTGATAGGATCGCTCATATGCGCGAAAATCAGGTCGTTTCAAAAGCATATCCGCATCTAAAATTCCAACCAAACTTACGTTGTCAAAGTCGAGTCCTTTTGTAACCATTTGAGTTCCAATCAAAATATCTATTCGACGATTTTCAAAGTCTTCTAAAATTTCTTCATATGCATTTTTTGAACGAGTTGTGTCCAAATCTAAACGTTTAATAACTCGATCTGGAAAAACCAAAGAAAGCTCATCTTCCACTTTTTCGGTTCCAAATCCGATCATTTTGAGTCGATTGCTTCCACAAGCCGGACAAGATCCAATTGGTGCGTTCGTGTGACTACAATAATGACATTTTAATACATTTCCATGTTTGTGATAGGTCAAGGAAACGTCACAGTTTTTACATTTCGGAGTCCAGGAGCATATTTCACACGACCAAAGCGGTGTATATCCTCGTCTGTTTTGAAATAAGATAATTTGCTCCCCCTTATTAAGGGCTTGTCGCATTTCATCGATTAAAAAACCTGAAAAATGAGATTGATTTTCTTTATTTCTGCGTTCTTTTTTCAGGTCGGCGCATTGAATTTCCGGTAAACGAAGACCTTTGTAACGCTCTGTTAATTCAACTAAACCGAATTTGCCATTTTTAGCATTGTAATAAGTTTCCATTGCTGGAGTCGCGGTTCCCAATAGAACTTTCGCTTGATGATAATTCCCTAAAACGATAGAAGCATCTCTAGCATTGTAGCGAGGAGAAGGTTCGTATTGCTTGAAAGAGCTTTCATGTTCTTCGTCCACTATAATGAGTCCCAAATCTTGAAATGGCAGAAAAACTGCTGACCGAGCACCTAAAATAATTCGGTAATTAGCTAGGTCGTTATTCAGTACTTTATTCCAAATTTCAACACGTTCATTCTGATTGAATCGCGAATGATAAACTCCAACCAAATCACCAAAATACGATGAAAGTCGCTGAATGAGTTGCGTTGTTAAAGCAATTTCTGGTAAAAGAAATAATATTTGCCTTCCTTGTTCCAAGTAATCCTGAATCAACTGTACATAAACCTCTGTTTTTCCTGATCCTGTAACACCATGAAGCAAGGTGACCGCATTCTTTTCGAAAGACAAATTAATTTCTTGATACGCATTTTGCTGTGGATCAGTCAGTTCTTTAAATGGTTTTTTCTCCTTTTGATTACTCATCAATCGGTCGATTTGAAAACGCTCAAAGGAGATAATTTCATTTTTTTCTAAGGTATTTATGGCAGAAGCACTAACACCCTTTTCAATCAACTTTTTCTTGGGAATCGGAATATGCATACCGCCGACATCCATACTCTCCTTGATCAAAATTATAAGTGCTTCAAGCTGTTTTGCGCTTCTCGAAGATTGCTCCAACTCTTCCATTAATTCTTGAAGAGCATTGTCCTCTTGATACATAGATTGAATCGAAACACAAAGAATGGTTTTGGGCGTGTAGCGATTCGCAATTTCCTCTTTGGTTGCAACAATTCTTCGCTCAATTAATTTTTTAATCAAGGGTTGAATGGTTTTCACACCGACAATTTCCGAAAGTTCCTTGAGATCTATTTCCTCATTTACTTCAAGTGTTTCTATGATTTTACTCTCACGTTCATCCAATTGATCTAAATTGGCATCAAACTCAGGATGGATAACAATTTTAGTTTCACTTGCCAGTTTGAAATTCGAAGGTAATGCGGCATTCATCACATCCCCAATTGGTGCCATATAGTAGCTGGCAATCCATCTCCAAAATTCAAATTGTTTAGCTGTTATGATTGCTGTTTCATCGAGTAAGTGTTCGATGTATTTTGCTTGATAAACCGAGGGGATTTCTTCGTGAATGCGAACAATGATTCCTGTTATCAATTTGTTTTTCCCAAATGGAACAATTACGCGCTGCCCAAATTGCACTTTGTCATTTAAATCAAATGGAATCCGATAGGTAAATGCCTGATGAATGGGGACGGGAAGAATGACATCCGCAAATAAGGTCAATCGTTCACTCATCAAGTATTCGGAAAATTAGTTACAAGAAAAGGACTCTTCTTGGTTAATTACGTTGTCTCCTGGGTGATTCGAACAAAACATCAATAAACCGGTTATCGGACCTTGACATAATTCACGAGTCGATTTTTTATCGATTGCACGAATATATGCTTGAGCTGTGGAAACATAAAATGGTTTGAAAATCCGAAGAGTTTGACGTGAGGAGAATATACCAACCACGCGTTTATCATTTGTAACAGAAAGATTAGTATAAGTTGGTTTACTTTGTGCCAAAGAGGAGGTTGGTTTATTGACAACCATGTAATTATATAACTCTTCAGCTCCTCCTGTAATCGTGATAGCAATCCCATTAAAAGTTCTTTTATCAATAGTCGGGTCATCAGTTGCATTTCGCTTTACAAGATCATAAAAAGTTTTACCAAGTGCTGAAAAAACAATACTTGTGTTTGGTTGAACATCATTTTCACCAAGTTGCCAATTGAACGATTTGGTTGTGAAACTTGTTCCAACATGTTCATTGATGTATACGTCTAATTGAGCATTGACAATAAATGAGTTTCCTGTACTTGATACTCCAACCCCTGTTGAAATGTACTCAGCTGGGTCATCCGCAAATTTGAAGGTGAAATTCTGTGAAGAGGCACTAGTGCTGAGCCCGTTTACTAATTCAGTTTCGCCATTAACCTCAAATGCACCATTGTTGATTTTTGCATTCATCTTATAGGTTGCACCAGGTTTTAAAGATGTTAAAAGAGGATTGGATGATGTTTGAACTGTTCCAGGAACACCCATCGATGAAATGACTGTAGGTAGCGTTTTAAAGTAATACACTTTTTGTTCTGGGGCATAAAAAGCACCATCCACGTCCTTATTGGTGACGATTGTATCAGAAAGTAACCAACTGCGTTGAAATACTCCACCTATGTATTCTGAAACGGTCAATTCCACCTCATCGAAATAGCTAGAGTCGGGAATTTGTGCGATTTCTAATGCATTTCCAGGCCCGATGAATGCACGCGTTATCTTAATAAAGTGTAATGAATCAGAGTGATCTAGCAAGCCATAAACAACAGCAGTTTCTTTGAAATCACCATTTAAATTCACTTCCTCGCTACAATTTGTAAAAAGGGCAAGAAACAAAATTAGGTAGATTGAAATCCTCTTCATTTGTATAAAATTAATACAATTATCTCATATTACCATTTGGCGGCATCTGAGCTTGAACAAAAGCACCCGATTTACCGACTTCCATGATTTCCATATCGAAACAAAGCGATTGACGCCCCTGTTCTTCGCCATAGGCCATTTGCCAGGGAATGAAAACCTTGTACACCCCCCCTTTTTTCATATTTTGAAGTGCAAAAGACCAACCTTGTATGATTCCTCCACCCACACTTACTGGCAATGGTTCAACCTTTCCTAATTGGTTTGGCATACGACTACTTTCCATGGTGTCACCTAAAGCAGAGGTAAGTATATAATGAACCTTTACATCATTTTGCAAAGAAATTAAAGACCCGTTACCTTCTTTAATTGTTTTAATGATAACCCCGTTTGGATATTCTTTTGCACCTGGTAGTTTTTTCGCTTTGGCCATCATTTTAGTACCATTTTCCTCATTTAATTTAACAAGAAACTCATTCATCATTTGGCGCATTACTTGTTCTTTAATGGTTGTATCTCTTTTGAATAAACCATCAGCATATCCGCGCTTTACCATAGCTAAATTGACTTTGTCTAGTGCACCTAATTTTTTAATATCCGAATAGAAAGCATAACCAGTCATTCGACCCATACAAAGTGAACCTTCTTTGATGTATTTTTTGTTGAAGTCTTGATAATTTGGTCCGAATAATTTTTGGATAGTTTCTAAACAGCCGCTAGCTTCGTTACTATTTAAGTTCTCGTTGAACCCTTTGATCATCTCCTCTTTGTCTAACTGCTCAAGCGATTTTTCATTGCTATTTGTAATGGTTTTTGCGTTGATTGCGCCAAGGATGTAGGATAATTTGTCTTTTTGGGTTTTAAAAGATACAGGTGTGTTTTCATCGTTTGAATCAGAGCAACTTGCAATAGCATAAGATGCCGCAATAATTAAAAATATTTTCTTCATTTCTATTTAATATCTAAAAGTTCAACTTCAAAAATAAGCGCTGCAAAAGGTTTGATGGCGCCTCCTGGATGCGGATTTGCGCCGTATGCTAACTCTTGAGGGATATATAACTTGTACTTTGAACCCACCGCCATAAGTTGAAGTGCTTCCGTCCATCCTCTAATTACTTGATTAACTCCGAAACTTGCTGGAGTTCCTCGTTGCACAGAACTATCGAAAACGGTTCCATCAATCAAGGTTCCGTGATAGTGAACAGTTACAGTATCTGTTGGCCCCGGCTTACGACCGTTTGCTTCGTTCAAAATTTCATATTGCAAGCCAGATGAAGTTGTATGAATCCCTGCTTTAGCGCGATTCGCTAGCAAAAATAATTCTCCTTCTGATTTTACTTGTGCAAACGCCTCATTCCGTTTACTATCTAAGTAAGTTTGAATTGTTTCATTCGCTTCTTGAGGAGATAATTTGAGTTTATTTTCTCTAAATATATCATTCATGGCTTCGGCGAGGATGAGCGTATCAACTCCTTCGAGATTTTGATTTTTTAAACTTTCCGCGATGCTCATTCCAACCGCGTAACTTACTTTTTCTAATTCTGTTTGCATTAAAAATTTGTTTGGAGTACGAAGTTACGAATATGACTTGATTGGAGATAAAAAGCCAAATTTTATTTTAAAAAGCCAAGAATTTATTTAGGCAAAACGAACATTCCATTTAAGATTGGAATAGTAATTGCTAGTTTTTAACAAGGAATTTTTAGAAGTTCGAAAAAAACAATTGTTCATGATAACATTACAATTCGTTATTTTGTTGAATATTAAAGTTTCAATATGAAGCATATCATTCTTTTATTTTTTATTTCAATTACCGGCATCTTTTCATTTGCACAGAAAACAAGTACCATGAATAAGCTGAAATGTGCCAAATACATCGATGATGGAACAGTTCAATATAACAACGGTCGAGTGAACGATGCGTACATGCTCTTTAAACAAGCACTTGCTGTTGATCCATCCTCATGGAAAGCTTATTATTTGATTGCAACAACCGAATTTGATTTAAATAATTATTCTGACGCAAGGGGAAATATTGATTCTGCGTTGGTTTTGGCACAAGATAAGGCAGACGGAGAAATGCATTACTTGGCTGCAAAAATTTATCAAAATCTGAATTTAATTGATCAAGCATTAACCTTTTTCGAAAAAGCAAAAAAACTATTGGGTGAGCGCACCGCTAAGGAATTTGAGATTCCTTCTTCCATTGCGCAATGTCAATTTGCCATGAACGAAGCAAAAAAAGGTGTTGTTAGTCTTCGCAAACCGATCTCTGTTAATACGAAATATGATGAATATGGGCCAATTTTAATTGATCGTGGAAGAAAATTATTTTTTACGGCTCGAATGGCCGAAACAACCGGAGGTAATTTAAATCCGGATGACCAACTTTTTTATGAAGATATTTATTTTGCAGAGAAAGATTCTGTTTCAAATGAATTCCTTTTAGTGCCAGAGTTGATGGAGGGAATAAATACGGAAGGTTTTGACGCCTTAAACTATATCTCCCGCAATGGGTTGTATGCTTTGGGAACTGTTAATACGTCTGCTTCCAAGGAAAAAACAACGGAAAGCTCAGATTTATATGAAATGACCGCAGATGAACCAGGTGTTTTTGCTGGAATGGAAATTATTAAAAATAAACTAATCAATACTTCCTTTTTTGAGGGGTCTGCTTGCGTTACGGACACTCTATATCTTGACGAAGATAATTTTATTCAAACTTATTATTTTATTTCAGATAAAAACGCCACAAAAAAGCAAACAGATATTTATATTGTGGAGAAGAAAAATGGAATTTTTTCTGAAGAAATAAAAGTTCTACCAGATTTAATAAATACCACAGGACGCGAAACAACGCCTTTCATTACTGCAGATGGGCGGTTCTTATTTTTCAGTTCAGATGCGCTGCCAGGAATGGGAGGTTACGATATTTATTATTGTGAAAACGAGGGAGGAAAATGGAGTAACCCGGTTAATTTGGGAGCTGCATTCAATACCGTGAATGATGACACTCATTTTCAAATCTACCCGGAATTAAAAAAAGCGGTAATGGCAGGAATCACTGAATCTGATGGTGTTTATAACTACAACCTTTTCGAAGTTGATTTAACCGGATTGAACTTCCAGTTTTTAAAATAAATCAATAGCGAAATCGATTAATTGCTATTTGTAGATTCTCAAATCGCAATTCAACATCAATGCTGGGTTTGAAAGGAAAAATGAGGGCTTACTTTAGAAATCAGATATTTGATACTAATAAGATCAAGTCTTTCAAATTGAAAAATGATTAATTTGTATTTTTATCGGACACTTGTGATTTCAAATTTGTTTTAGATTTAAATAGGATGAAGGCAATTTGAATCAAAAAACCTCCATTTCGTTTCTATGAATATCGTCCAGCGTTTCCCTTTTTCGTATCAAATGAGCCTCTCCGTTTCGGATTAAAACTTCTGCAGGTCGCAAACGCGAATTATATTGATTGCTCATTGAAAAACCATAGGCTCCTGCATTGGAAATTGCCAAAATATCTCCCTCTCGTACTTCATTTAACATCCTGTCATAGCCGAAGGTGTCACTTTCACAGATATATCCCACAATGGAATAGAGTCGTTGGTCTCCGTCTGGGTTACTTAGATTTGTAATTTCATGATAGGCTTGATAAAACATAGGTCGAATTAGATGGTTTTGCCCGCTATTTACGCCCACGAAAACGGTTGAGGTGGTTTGCTTTATTAAATTTGCCTTTACCAGAAAAACACCAGCTTCACTAACAATAAATTTACCAGGTTCAAACCATAATTCAAGGGGTTTGCCGTATTGGATACAAAACTTTTCAAATGCAGTACTGATTTTTTCACCGATGGATTGAATATCCGTTACAATATCCCCTTGCTTATATCCTACTTTAAAACCACTCCCAAAATCCATGAATTCTAAATCAGGAAATGATTTGGCAGCGTCGAACAATAAATCTGCTCCTCGTAGGAAAACATCCGCATCTATAATATCACTTCCTGTATGCATGTGAAGCCCATTGATTGTAATGTTGTAATTTTTCACAACACGTTCTATGTGTTTCAATTGATAGATTGAAATTCCAAATTTTGAATCGATATGCCCAACTGAGATATTTGAATTTCCACCGGCAAAAATATGTGGATTCAGACGAATACAACATTTCACTTTATTTCCATAAAGCGCTCCAAATTTCTCCAAGAAAGGAATGTTATCGATGTTAATTCGAACTCCCAAGTTTACAGCTTCCTCGATTTCTAGAAAATCAACACAATTTGGAGTGTACATGATATCTTGAGGATCAAATCCTGCGCGAAGTCCAAGCATCACCTCTTCAATTGAAACAGCATCCAAACCTGAACCTTCATTTCGCAACAACTTCAATACATTGGAATTACTTAAGGCTTTCATGGCATAGAATAACCTCACTTTCGGGACTTTAAAGGCGCTTTTTAAACGATGATATTGGTGCACGATTTTGTCTCCATCATAGCAGTATAATGGAGTTCCAAATTTTTCGGCTAATTCGATGTAGTTCAAGTTTGAATTCATTTTGGGTTATTGAAATATTAATCACAAAGTTAGTGTCCAAGCAGTAACATGCCTATCGTAAAATAGATGAAAAGCCCGGTAACATCATTCAAAGTCGTTATAAAGGGGCCAGTTGCCAGTGCCGGATCGATTTTGTATTTATTGAGAATTAAGGGGATTAAGGTTCCGATTGTTGCAGCGAATACGATTACAGTAAATAGAGAAATACTGACAACTAAACCAAATTCGGCACTCTCAAACACGTATGCAATTCCGAAAATTAAGCTTGCTAACAAAAAACCATTGACCAATCCAACGATTGTTTCCTTGAAAAGTTTCGGGAAAATTTTACCAAAATCCTTATCTCCTCTGGCAAGTGATTGAACAACAATCGCTGACGACTGAACACCGACGTTTCCACCTGTTGCCGTAATTAACGGAATGAAAAAGGCCAGAGCTGGAATTGCAGTAATATTTCCTTCGAAACCTGAAATTACTTTTGCCCCTAAAATTCCACCGAGCATTCCAACTACCAACCAAGGTAATCGAGCAGCCGAAATACGCCAAATGCTAGCACTTGAATCCATCGGTTCGGAAATACCTGTAGCCAACTGGAAATCTTTATCGGCTTCTTCTTTGATGTAATCAACAACATCGTCGAGGGTAATGCGGCCAACCAATTTATTTTGATAATCAACAACAGGAACGGAGACTAAATCATATTTTTCCATCACTTTGGCTACTTCCTCAGCGGAATCACTCGTTTTAACCGAGATGATATTTTTGGATTGAAATAAATCTTGAATTTTTGTTTTACTACTAGAGAAAAGAAGTCGCTTTAAGGATAAAACTCCAACCAATTGATTCGATTCGTTAACCACGAATATATTATACACCTTCTCAACATCCTCAGCTTGTTTTCTCAGTTCTACCAACGCGCGATTAACAGGCCAATCCAACTGAGCTTGGAAAAACTCTTTCTGCATGAGTCCACCTGCCGTGTCTTCGTCATAGTTGAGAAGGTCTACAATATCTTCAGCAGCGCCATCGTCATCCATCTGGGAAATGACCTCCTGAATTTTGTCGTCAGGCAAATCGCCGAGAATATCTGCCGCATCGTCTGAATCAAGATTCTCTAACTGATCTGCAAACTCTTTTGTAGAAAGCGAAGCAAGAAAACGATCCCGTACATCTTCATCCAGCTCCATTAAAATATCAGCTTGCGTATCCTCATCGACTAGGAAATAGATGAACTTGGCCTCGTCATTCGTAAGTTTATCAAGGATTTCAGCTATGTCAGCGTAGTGTAATTCAAGAACATTTTCATGAATCCAAATTGCGTCTTGCTCTGCGATTTTTTCGCGAAGAAGATCCAAAAACTCTTTGGTTAACTCAAAACGCATTTCATTGAATTTTTGCAAAGATACGGATAACGAAAGATTTGGTTTTACAAATGAGATTAATTCGAACTATTATTCAATTCAGGTGTTTTAAATTCACGATCGAACCCTTATATTTGTGCCCTAAAATCTATTCATGAACGCTTTTTCCAGTCGCCATATTGGCTCAAATTCTTCGGAGCAGTCAGAAATGCTTCGAAAAATTGGTATCTCCTCCATTTCTGAATTAGTTGACAAGACCATACCACCTCATATTAGGTTGAAAGGGGAGTTGAATATTTCTGATGCAATGTCTGAGCAAGAGTATTTAAAACATGTGACGGAACTTGGATTGAAAAATAAAGTATTTAAGTCGTTCATTGGAATGGGTTACAACGAAACCATTGTTCCTTCTGTGATTTTGAGGAATGTACTCGAAAATCCAGGTTGGTATACCGCTTATACGCCTTATCAAGCGGAGATTTCGCAAGGCCGATTGGAAGCTTTACTGAATTTTCAAACAATGATTTTGGACTTAACAGGAATGGAGTTAGCGAATGCCTCATTATTGGATGAAGCGACAGCTGCTGCCGAAGCTATGATCATGTTTTACAATTCACGTTCAAGAAGTGATATTAAAGAAGGAAAAAATAAGTTTTTTGTTTCCAACGCATGCTTTCCTCAAACGATTGACGTTGTTACAGGTAGAGCTGAAAATCTTGGAATCGAATTGACCATTGGTGATGCTGAAACTTTCACTCCTGATAATCAATTTTTTGGAGCACTCATTCAATATCCTGATGCAAAAGGAGTTGTTACAAATATTGGTTCGTTCATTTCAAGAATGAAGGAATCAAATGTTCAAGTTGCTGTAGCAGCGGACATTTTATCATTGGTTTTATTGAAGTCACCGGGTTCTTTGGGTGCTGATGTGGTACTTGGTTCATCTCAACGTTTTGGTGTTCCAATGGGTTACGGTGGGCCGCATGCGGCGTTCTTTGCAGCGAAAGATGATTACAAACGTAATATGCCTGGTCGAATCATTGGAGTTTCGAAGGATGCTGATGACAACATGGCACTGCGAATGGCATTACAAACACGAGAACAACATATCAAACGTGACAAGGCGACATCCAATATTTGCACTGCGCAAGCGCTTTTGGCTGTTATGGCCAGTATGTATGCCGTTTATCATGGGCCTCAAGGCATTCGTGCTATTGCGGAACACGTTCACGAGTTGGCATCAACCGCTGCAAAAGGATTGAAGTCGAAAGGAATCCAATTGGGTTCTGATAACTATTTCGACACGCTTTTGATTAAAGGTGTTGACGCAAAATCGATTCGTTCAAAAGCTGAAAATAACGGATTGAATTTCAATTATTTAAACGACCAAGAACTGACAATTAGTTTTGGGGAGCCGCATACATTGGAGGATGTAAATACCATTCTATCTGTATTTGATGCAAGTCAAGTTGATTCACTATCTAACGCAGCACTTTCAGTCGATTTTCTTCGTGCTGATGCTGTTTTGACTCATGCCGTTTTCAATAAATACCATTCTGAATCGAAGATGATGCGTTATCTCAAAGGTTTGGAAAACAAGGACTTATCATTGGTTCACAGCATGATTCCGCTTGGATCATGTACCATGAAACTCAATGCTGCGAGTGAATTAATACCAATTACCAATCCGCAGTTTGCGAACATGCATCCTTTTGCACCGAAAGATCAAGCGCAAGGGTATTACGAAATGTTTGAACAATTAGAAAAAGATCTCTGTGAAAGTACTGGTTTCGCAGCTGTTTCCTTGCAACCGAATTCGGGAGCTCAAGGAGAATATGCCGGTCTAATGGTTATCAAAGCGTATCACGAATCGAGAGGAGATTTCCACCGAAATAAAATGATTATTCCATCTTCTGCTCACGGAACAAATCCTGCATCCGCTGTTATGGCTGGTTTTGAGGTTGTTGTTACCGGTTGCGATGAAAATGGAAACATTGACATTGAAGAATTACGAAATGTAGCAACCGAATTGAAAGACTCATTGGGTGGTTTGATGGTAACTTATCCTTCAACGCACGGAGTATTTGAAGAAGGAATCAAAGAAATTACGTCAATCATCCACGAAAATGGTGGACAAGTATACATGGATGGAGCGAATATGAATGCGCAAGTTGGTTTGACAAACCCAGGTAATATCGGTGCGGATGTTTGTCACTTGAATTTACACAAAACGTTCGCTATTCCGCATGGCGGGGGAGGCCCTGGAATGGGTCCAATTGGCGTTGCCGCGCACCTTGCTCCTTTTTTACCTGGAAGTGCTTTGGTAAAAACGGGAGGTGAAAAAGCAATCCATGCCATTTCTGCAGCGCCATACGGAAGCGCATTGATTCTTTTGATTTCTTACGGGTATATCAAAATGCTTGGAGCAAAAGGACTTCGTGAATCAACTGAAAACGCGATTTTAAATGCAAATTACATTGCGGCTTCGTTGAAAGGACATTACGATATTCTTTACACGGGTAAAAATGCTACAGTTGCGCACGAAATGATTTTAGACTGTCGTGATTTTAAGAAAACCGCTGATGTTGAGGTTGCTGATATCGCAAAACGATTAATTGATTACGGTTTTCACGCACCAACGGTATCTTTCCCAGTAGCTGGGACCTTGATGATTGAGCCAACGGAATCGGAAGATAAAGAAGAATTAGATCGTTTCATTGAAGCGATGATTAGCATTCGCAATGAAATCCGAGAAATTGAAAATGGTCATGCAGACAAGGAAAATAATTTATTGAAAAACGCTCCGCATACAGCTGATTGCATTATCAATAAAAACTGGAATTATCCGTATTCTCCGCAAGAGGCCGCTTATCCGGTAGGGTATTTGAAAAACTTCAAGTATTGGGTTCCTGTTCGTCGTGTTGACAATGCCTTCGGAGATCGTAATTTGATTTGTTCGTGTCCGAGTATGGAGAGCTATGCACGAGTTGAGAGTTGAAAACGTAAAATTGCTGGTTGCCAATTATTAGCTCGTAATTAGCAGTTCGCAATTAATAGAAATGAAACTAGATATCCTTGCCTTCGCAGCTCACCCAGATGATGTGGAAATCTCCGCAGGGGGGACGCTATTGAAATACATAGGCGAGGGAAAATCAGTTGGAATCATCGATCTAACAGAAGGTGAACTTGGAACGAGAGGGTCAGTTCAAACACGTTATGAGGAGGCAGAAACAGCATGCAAACTGTTAGGCTTATCAGCAAGAGAAAATTTGCGAATAAAAGATGGATTCTTTGAACATACAGAGGAGAACAAACGCTTAATCATTCAACAAATTCGGCGTTTTCAACCGGAGATTGTTTTAGCCAATAGTATTTTGGATCGCCATCCGGATCACGGAAGAGCAGCGAAATTGGTTGCGGATGCTTGTTATTTATCAGGTCTTCGTAAAATTGAAACCGAATGGGAGGGGAAAGAACAAGAAGCTTTTCGCCCGAGATTGGTATTGCATTACATTCAAGATTACTTCATTCAGCCGAATTTTGTGGTGGATGTTTCTGAATTTATGGGCAAAAAAATCGAAGTCATCAAATCCTATAAAACACAATTCTTTAATCCCGAAAGTACGGAACCAAACACACCCATTTCAGGGGAAGAATTTTTTGATTTCCTAAAAGGCAGAATGATGACGCTTGGTCGTCCTGCCGGAATGAAATATGCCGAAGGATTTACCATTGATCGGATTGTTGGGGTGAGGGATTTGTTTGATTTGAGGTAGTTAAATTCGATTGTATATAATTCCAAAATTGTATTATCTCACCAAAAAAATCCACATTACATTTTTTAGGGACTTTTTCTTCAGAATCAACTTTTTTAGTGTTAGATTTTTTTCTTTTGAATAGGTTTTTTAACCTAGAAAACGGTCTAAATTAGAATTTATTATTCGCGGAAAATCGTTTTTTATTGGGGATTCCGCGGATAATAAGTGCTTAATTAGGGTCTGCTGAAAAAGTCAGAAAAGGATTAGAATCTAGGCGCAGTTCATTAAGGCATATACGAATATGCCAATATGACTGCAACGAAGAAGATGATTCTTTTCT
>JBIIVA010000036.1:0-16453 GCA_044339705.1 Crocinitomicaceae bacterium | reverse complement strand
ACCGATAACACGATTTTTACGACCCTACATTATTGGCGCAACGATTTTAATGATTATTTCATTGATTTTGAATCACTTTATTATTCCTAGGGCGAATAAAGTACGACTCGATTTTGAAGAAAAATACTACCGAGATGTGATGCTTGTCGAAGATTATCACGCTGAATACCCTGGTAATCAATTGGTTTATTTCTCGAATTACTCAAATTCGGAGGATCAAGTTCATGATTTGACTATTCAAACTTGGAATGACAGTAATCAACCTGTTTCATTTCTGAAAGCACGCTTAGCAAAAAATCACCCAGGAACAAATAAATGGCAACTTGTTGATTATTATGAAAAAAAACTTGATTTTCCTAAAGGAATAATTGAGCAAGGTGCAAAAAAAGATACTGTTTTTCAGTTTAAAATCGATGAAATGGCACAACGCGAAAATGTTGCAGAATCGATGACCTTCAGCCAACTTCGGGAAATGATTAAACGTGAAAAACAAAAGGGCTCGGCCAATATCCCATTTTATGAAATTGAATTGCATCAGCGTACCTCCTACCCTTTTGCGGCATACATTCTAACCATAATCGGAGTTTCAGTTTCATCACAGAAAAAACGTGGTGGAATAGGAATGAACATCGCGATTGGTCTTGGATTTGTCTTTGTGTACATTTTCGCGATGAAAATGATGACGGTCGCTTCCTTGAACGTGGGATTTCCGGCACTCATAGCTGTTTGGATACCAAATCTACTTTTTAGCATAGTAGCCTATTTCCTATATCGATTCGCTCAAAAATGAAACAAGTTGTAGTTTGTATTTTTTGTCTTTTGCAAATCTCAGTGCAAGCACAAATTGTTAACATTGAAAACAAACGAATTTACGATGACTCATCAGGTATTAGCGGTTCTATAGCCGGAAGCTTTAGCACTATTCGAAATCAAGACTTGCTGCTTAATGCAGCTTTCAGGCCATTGATTCAATACAAAACTCCAATGCGCTATTACTTGTTATACGCAGATTGGAATTATTCAAAAGGAGCCAACAATACGTTTTCAAACGCGGGAATGGTTCATTTTCGGTACGCTTATCGTTTGAATAAAATTGATAAATATCACCAGAAAAGCCCTTGGAAATTGGAAGCTTACGCGCAGGTTCAATACAATCAATTATTGAGACAAAAACTAAGAGTTTTGGGTGGAGGCGGAATTCGCTGGAAAATTTTTGACATAAAAGGAAGTCGTTCTTTTCTCGGATCTTCGACCTTCTATGAATATGAAGAACTTCTAACAACGGAAATTATCAAGCAAGTAAGATGGAGCAACTACTGGTCATGGTTCATTAATATTGACAACATTACTTTTACCGGTGTTAGCTATTATCAGCCGAATATCAACGATTTTAAAGACACACGATTCATGGGTCAATATACGTTTGGTTATCGATTAAAAAGAAACATTTCGTTGCGAGCAGACTTCATGGTTTTCTACGACTCTAGACCAGCTCAAAATGTTAAGAATACAGTATTTAATAGCTCGTTTGGACTTCAGATTGGATTAGTAGATTAAGCAAATTCAGCCAACTCCATCCAACGTTCCGTTTTTTGCTCAATTTCCTCAACAATTTTTCCAAGTTTGATCCCTAAATCATAGATTTCTTGGTTGGATTTCGTTCCTTGTGAAAGTTCACTCGTTATTTTATCTTTTTCTGATTCTAGCTTTTCAAGGTCTTTCTCAATCTGCTCGTATTCTTGCTTTTCTTTGAAAGATAGTTTTCTCTTTTCTGGTTCTTTTGCTGAGATTTCAACTTTTTCTTCCTTGACTTCTAGAGCAGCTGAAATCTTATTTTCTCTTTTTTGAGTGGTTTGATCTTTTCTAAAATCTGTATAATTTCCTACGATATCACGAACTTTTCCTTCCCCTTCAAAAACGAACAAATGATCAACCATTTTATCCATAAAATAACGGTCGTGTGAAACCACAATTAGGCATCCCTGAAAGTTTCGAAGGTATTCTTCCAAAACTGCCATTGCGAAAATGTCCAAATCGTTCGTAGGCTCATCGAGAATTAAAAAATTGGGATTGCTCATCAACACACGTAGCAATTTCAAACGTCGTTTTTCACCACCACTGAGCTTATGGACAAAATTGTAGTGCATGTCGCGTGGGAAAAGAAAACGCTCCAAAAGTTGTGCAGCGGAAAGTTGCCTTCCTTTCTCAAGCGGAATATATTCGGCAACTTCTTTCACAACATCAATTACTTTAAAATCGTCGGGTACTTTGATTAAATCTTGACTGTAATAACCAAAAACAACCGTTTCACCAATGACAATTTTCCCAGAATCAACAGCTTCTTGGTCCAATAACATTTTCAGAAAAGTGGTTTTTCCTGCTCCATTATTCCCAACAATACCGAGTCGTTCCTGACGCTGAACATTATACGTAAAATCCTTTAAAATGAGTTTATCTCCAAATGCTTTTCCCACTTTATGAAACTCAACGATCTTAGTTCCTAGTCGTTCCATTTTTACAGGTAGATCCAACTCATCCTCATCCAATCTTTGACTCGCCACTTTTTTAATGTCTTGAAAAGCATCAACTCGAGCTTTTTGTTTGGTTCCGCGTGCTTTTGGCTGTCGGCGAATCCAGTCTAGTTCTTTTCGAAAAGTATTTTTCGCTTTCTCGATTGTAGCTTGTGTTTGCTCCTCGCGTTCCGCTTTTTTCTCCAAATAATAAGAAAAGTTTCCTTTGTATTTGTATATCGTTTTGTCTGCCAATTCAAAAATGCAATCACAAACAACTTCTAGAAAATAACGATCGTGCGTCACCATCAAAATGGTTGATTTGGAAGAAGCTAAATAACCTTCCAACCACTCAATCATATCTAAATCCAAGTGGTTTGTGGGTTCGTCCAGCAACAAAAAATCAGCGTCTGACAATAGAACTTTTGCTAGAGCTACCCGTTTTTTCTGCCCTCCGGATAAAGAACCAATCAATTGACCTGTATCTTCTAATTTCAAGACCGAAAGAATTTGCTGTACCTTTACTTCGGTATCCCAAGCATTCAACTCAGTGATTTCCTGATAGAGACTTTCAAGTGTTTTTTCGTCGTTGTTTTGAATGGCCACATTGTAACGCTTAATCACATTCAATTCAGGTAAATCGTGATCGAAAATCGACTCCAAAATAGTCTGATCCTCACGCATCAATTCCGTTTGCTCCATGAACGCCACTCGAATGTCCTTTCTGAACACAATTCTTCCATTGTCAAACGATTCCAACCCCATCAAGCAACGAAGCATGGTCGTTTTACCAGAACCGTTTTTTGCAACGATTGCAACTTTCTGTCCTTGATCAATTCCAAATGTGAGGTCAGTAAAAATAACGCGATCACCAAAAGACTTGGTTAAATTTTCAACGGAAAGGTAGTTCATGTTTGTTATTTTAGTTGTAAATCCACATCAAAACAGGCTTTTCAGAAGCTTTTAAAATTGGATCTATTTTTTTGAAATTACTATTAGAAATTGTTGGACAGCCCCAACCTTCGGGAGTACCGACTGGATAAACTTCCTCATCAGATACTGCTTCCCATGAATGAAAAACAATGTATCGTGCAAGAGCATTACTGTTCGAAGAATCCAGGCCATGCAAAACATATTTAACATGCACTCCCCAATCGCTGTAGGCTCGTTGACCTATTTTGTATTTTCCAAGCGAAGAACAATGACTTCCATCTTTGTTACTGAACTTTGGTTTTTCTTTTGAATAATCAACGCTCCAAGGATTATCACAGCAGCCGTGACCAACTAAAAACCTATTTGAAACTGTATCTTTTTTGAAATCCCAAACAAAAAAACGGTTCACGCCTGAATGTAAGCTCATGTCAACCAAAATGCAGAAGTCTTCATTCATTTTTTTTGATTGGCAAAATGCAAAGGCCTCTTTGGAAATTTTTTTGGTTTTAATGAAATCAGCTGAAGGTTTTTTTGATTCAACAGGAATAAAATTAGTATTCATTGGCATGGCATCGGTTGTGCAGGAAATGAGCAGCACAAGAGTAAATACAAAACAAAGAACACTCAAAATTTTCATAAATGAATTAATCACAAAAGTAAAGTTTAATTCGGTTTATCCGAATCTAGGGAAACTCAATCAATCCAATTTCTTTGTTTAGGATTTCGTAATTCTTCCAGTTGACTTTTGAAGTATCTATTTCTGTATATCTACCCCAATGCCAGTAATTTCTTCGTTCAACGAATCTATTTCCATCAAAACCTAAAGCGCCATTATCGAACCATTGTTCAACAACCAAGATTTTGGGATTTTTATTAGAACGAGCTACCAATGTAATATCCACCCATTTCCCAAATCCAAATAACGTGAAATTCAGAAAAATAAAAATCGCATATGCCGTAATCCCGAAAATTGGAGAAAGTAGTGTCATTCCCAATTTGACTCTTGGAGAATTTTTTTTAGAAATTGATGAAATCGTCAATATCATCGCACTTATAAATACACCTATACCAGACATTTCATAATATGAGGATGAGAGATTTTCGTCACTAAAATCAATTCTGAAAATGTAGGAAAATAAAAAAAAGAAAAATGGTTGAATCAAGATAATTAAACTGACAATTCGAGATACAAAAAGCAGTTTATTCATCAACGTAATCGATTCAACGAATCCAACAATTTCTTATCCTTATTGATTCCACGGATAGCTAGATAAACAAAGATGATTGAACTCAAAAACAAGTAAAATCCGATTCCAAACATCAAAGCCGATCTTCCGATTGCGAGAATAACTGGCATGGAACAAGCGAATAAAATCAAACTGATTAAAACACGGCTTAACATCAATTGTCGTTTTAGATTTTTGAATGACATCATTACATAAAATCCGAAGAGACTAAGTAAAATATTGACTAGATAATAATAACTTGGTTCCTGCTCATTTTTTTCAAGCAAATGAAATGAGTACACATTTTTAGAGATCGTATGGTCTTTGATTACGTAGGACATGATTTCAAGTCCTGAAAGAGGGGCGGCAATCAGAAAAATGGCGATAACCAAATATACCGTTTGAATTCTTTGAATCATAAAAAGAGTTTTTACAAATGTATGGACTTATTTCGAAGATGAAAATCCAGAATGACCATAGCAGCCATGGCTTCTACAATTGGAACGGCACGCGGGACTACACATGGGTCATGCCGACCTTTTCCTTGAATTTCAACTTTTTCTCCCTCACGATTGATGCTTTCTTGGGTTTGCATGATCGTTGCGACGGGCTTGAAAGCTACTCGAAAAGTTATCGGCATTCCATTGGAAATTCCACCTTGAATTCCGCCTGAATGATTGGTTTTTGTGGTACCGTCTGAATTAAAAAGATCATTTAATTCAGATCCTTTTTTTGAAATGGCATCAAATCCACTTCCGATTTCAAATCCTTTTACTGCATTTATTGAGAGCATTGCTTTACCCAATTCAGCGTTTAATTTGTCGAAAACAGGTTCGCCCAAACCTATCGGAACCCCTTGAATTATACAGCGAACTGCTCCACCAATCGTATCACCGGCTTTTCGGATATCACGAATCAAATTTTCCATTTCTCGCGCCGCATTTTGATCCGGGCAACGAACAGGGTTTGATTCGATTTCATTCAATTCATAGAATTGATTACTTTCCAATCGAATGGAACCAACTTGATCAACAAAAGTAGAAAAACGAATACCAATTTTACTTAAAACTTGTTTGGCAATTGCTCCTGTAACAACACGCGAGGCTGTTTCCCGCGCACTGCTTCTTCCTCCACCTCGGTAATCCCTAAAACCGTATTTCTTATCGTAGGTGAAGTCAGCGTGCGAGGGTCGGTAGGTATCTTGAATATGACTGTAATCGTTCGACTTTTGATTTTCGTTTTCGATGTAAAAGCCAATTGGAGTTCCTGTTGTTTTGCCTTCAAAAATTCCAGACTGAAAAACAACGGTATCGCTTTCTTTTCGCTGAGTTACGATAGCTGACTGTCCGGGTTTCCTTCGGTCAAGTTCTGACTGAATCGCTTCAAAATCAAGTTCAATTCCAGGTGGCACTCCTTCTATTACTCCACCCACTGCTAAGCCGTGCGACTCACCGAAAGAGGTTAATTTAAAGACAGTTCCGTAGCTCGAGCCCGACATGCATTTGATTTTCTACAAATTTAACAGCTATGAATCAATAATAGTTTATCAGTATACTTTTTAATTGACAAAAATCTCTTCCTATTCTTGTATAAATTGAGTTATTTTATCAATATAAATCTGATACCCCATTACAAAAGGAGTAGTTTCGTGTTCACCGCCTTCCACTTTTACAGCTTCTTTTGATCCTGATTTGTTATCGTATACTAGTTGACCATGGCTTGACATCGACAGAAACGAATCCGAAGTTCCATGAATCCATAAAAGCGGAACATTGACTTTCTTGATTTCAGTGGCATTATCGATTTTTAAATCAACTAAAAAACTGCCAGGCATAGACAAAAGTGCTGCATCCTGAATCATTATTTCAGCCGAGGCGAATGGAGCCTCTAACACTATTTTTGAAGGTTGAAGTGGATAATCAGACGCATTACCAGCAACCTCACAAACTGGAGCAGAACCCAATGAAAAGCCGATCATAACCAAACGTTCGCCTGTAAGTCCTTCATCTTTTAGCCATTGCAAAGCAGCCCGAGTGGATTCATACATATTGGTTTCCGTAGTGGTGCCTTCCGTCAAACCAAATCCTGGATAATCAAACATCAAAACACCGTATCTTCCAAGTCCTCCCGAGTTGGCATAAAGTTTTTGACGAGGCCAATAAAAATCCATGTGATCCTTGTTTCCGTGACAATACAAAATCACCGTATCTTGAGAAATGGTCGCCGTATCACCGACATATATTCCTTTGATTTGAATTGTTTTTCCATTGTCGGTAATTGGAAATTCCACAAAATGAATGATACTTTGAGGAACTGAATACTGCCCGGAAAGATCCAACGTTTTTCCACCGTTATAATTATCCAATTGATAGGAATCTATTTTTGAAGGGTTGAATAGGAAACTGTCGAGTCTTTTTCTACAAGAAATCAAGCCCAACATAAGTAAAAGTAAGGTTATATATTTCATTCTTTAAATCGATAAGTGACACCAAAGTACATTCCCATTGCACCGTATTTCCCCATCATACTTGGATAATCAACGACGACATTTTCATTAGAGTAAATTGGGGCTAGGATTTTAAATTCTAAATTGTAATTCCAATTATTTTGTTGCCAAAGATGCCCAAGTTGAACACTGGGAATCCAGAATTGTTGATTTTTTCTTCCTTGTGATTCCGTTAAATATGGATCAAACCAATTCGAAATTCCACCATAAATTGTCAAGACTCTCCTTTTATCACTTCCATTTCTTTTACTTTTTGAGGTTATTGAATTATAATCAAAATAATAATTGGCATCTAGTTGTGGCCAAAAGCGATTGGCTCCAGTGTAAAAATCAACCAAAATGTTCATTTCAGGTTGCACACTCACACCCATTCCTTCGTTTTTCCAGATTTGCTGCGAAACACCAATATCAGTTTGTCCAACTCCGAAAAGAAGCGAGGTGGTATGTAAATTCCCAAAAATTGTAGTGTTATCTGTCAAACCATACCCATATCCAAAAGATGTAAAAGGTATGGGAATCACACCAATTCCGGGAACTTTAGCCATTGGCCCTCCAAAATTTCCTAGTAAGGCGTGCTGACCTTTTTCAAGCGGTTTTACAAATCGTGTTGGTGCACACGACCAAAGAAGTAAAATTGCAAAGCCAAAATAAATCGTTATTCTCTTCATCGTTTTTTCGCTTTGATGAAATTACTTATTTTGAGAATTAAATTGATTAAAAATTAGCATCTTTACGAAGCATTTATAAAAATTAGGATGAAAATCAAAATTGGAATTTTATTATTGGGAGCAACGATGCTTTTCAATTCGTGTGAAAACAAACCTGAATTGGTTTCTGGAATTTCCAAAGAAAACATGAATTTGAAAGTTAGACCTGGAAATAATTTTGAAGAATATGTGAATGGGACTTGGTTGAAGAATAACAAAATTCCTGCTGATAAATCTTCATACGGTGTTTTTGATATGTTAATTGATAAATCTCAGAAAGATGTAAAAGAAATCATTGAAGAAGCGGCAAAACAAAATGCAGCAGATGGCACCGACGAACAGAAAATAGGAGACTTTTTCGCATCATACATGGATATGAAGAAGCGCAACGAATTGGGAATTAAACCCTTGAAACCTTGGTTTGATAAAATTGATAAAATTCAAAATTATTCTGATTTAGCGGCTTATTTTGGAGAGTCAAATAAAACGGGTGTGAATTCACCGATGGTTTTTTACGTTTCTGAAGACTTAAAAGATCCGACAAAATATGTGGTGTCAAGCTGGCAGTCTGGGTTGTGTTTACCGGAAAGAGAATACTATTTGAATACAGATAAAAATTCAATAGATATCATTAACAAGTATATAGCTCACATTCAAAAAATGTTCGAGTTGGCAAAGATTCCAAATGCTGCGGAAAATTCAAAAACGGTTTTTAATCTTGAAAAACAAATTGCGAGTTTTCACATTACCAAAGAGGAAACACGCGATGCCTCTAAGTTGTATAACAAATTTGAGGTTAGTAAGTTAAATAATTTAATGCCTGATTTTGATTGGAGTCGATTCATTCGATCGGCTGGTTATAAAAATTTAAAATCGGTAATTATTTCACAAACTGAATTTACCAAAAACATGAATGGTGTAATCAAAAATACTTCCATTGATACCTGGAAAACATATTTAAAATGGCATGTGATTGACGGAATGGCAAATCGTTTAAATGAAGCCCTGGACAACCAAAATTTTGAGTTCTATGGTAAAGTATTACGTGGAACTGAAAAGCAAGAAGAACTATGGAAACGTGGCGTAAATAGCGTTAACGGAAGTTTAGGTGAAATTGTTGGGAAAGTATACGTTAAAAAACATTTTGCTCCTGAGGCAAAACAACGCATGGAAGAATTAGTATCCAATCTTCTCAAAGCCTACGAAAAGAGCATCACCGATTTAGATTGGATGAGTGCAAAAACGAAGAAAGAAGCACTAAAAAAATTGAAGAAAATTACCGTTAAAATTGGTTATCCAAATACGTGGCGGGATTATTCGAAATTAACTGTAAAAAAAGACGATTATCTTGGAAATGTTCAACGTTCCGTTGAATTTGAATACGAAAGAATGTTAAATAAATTGGGTAAACCAGTTGATCGAACAGAATGGGGAATGACACCACAAACGGTGAATGCCTATTACAATCCTTCATTGAATGAAATCGTTTTCCCTGCTGCGATTTTACAAAAACCATTCTTTAACATGGAAGCCGATGATGCTGTAAATTACGGTGCTATCGGTGGTGTAATTGGTCATGAAATCGGTCATGGTTTTGATGACCAAGGAGCGACTTTTGATGGTGACGGCGTAATGAGAAATTGGTGGACTGACAGCGACTTGAAAGCGTTTAAGAAAAGAACCGGCGCGCTTGTTGAACAATACAATGGGTTTAAAGTATTCCCAGATTTGAATGTAAATGGCGAATTTACATTGGGAGAAAATATCGGTGATTTAGGTGGATTGAGTATTGCCATAAAAGCATACAAATTGAGTCGAAACGGAAAAGAAGCGCCTAAAATGGATGGTTTTACAGGAATTCAGCGCGTTTTGATTGGGTGGGCTCAAGTATGGTTGAATAAAGAACGAGATGAATCACTTCGTGCACAGGTAGCATCAGATCCCCATTCACCGTCAAAGTTCAGAATTAATGGTGTTGTAAGAAATGTCCCTGAGTTTTATGAAGCTTTTGGCATTGAAAAGAATGATTCATTGTATTTAGCTCCTGAAAAACGCGTGAAAATTTGGTAATAACTTATCATATTTCAAACATATTTGTATTATATTTGAATAACTAAAAGATTTTAAAAAGATTCGTAAAAAATATATTTATGGAAGAACGAGATATTGAAAAGAGCTATTCAAAAGAAGAATTCGTTAGTAAACTGCGTCGCCTAGCTGATTCTATTGAAAAGAATGAAAATTTCCGAATATCGGTGGCTGGGGAAGCAATTTACGTTCCTGACCGCGCTCGATTTACAATTGAGCACGAACGCAGTGAAGGTTCACATGAATTAGAATTTCAAGTTAAATGGGAAGATTAATTTTTTCCTATAACCAACAATTTAACTTATTACCCCTAATTCCTTTCCAACCTTAATAAACGCATTTATCGCTTTATCAAGATCTGCTTTCGTATGCGCTGCCGAGATTTGTGTGCGAATTCGTGCTTGACCTTTTGCGACGACAGGATAAAAGAAACCGATGGCATAAACTCCTTCTTTCAATAATAAATCTGCGAATTTCTGAGAAAGCGCCGCATCATAAAGCATGATTGGAACGATTGGAGAATCTCCAGGTTTTATATCGAATCCTGCTGCGATGATTCGTTCTTTAAAATATTTGGTGTTATCTTCCAATCGATCACGTAATTCTGTAGTTGTGCTCAAAAGATCGAAAACTTTTATAGATGCCCCAACAATTGATGGAGCCAAAGAATTCGAAAATAAGTAAGGGCGAGAACGCTGACGAAGCATCTCAATAATTTCTTTTTTACCCGTTGTATAACCCCCCATTGCCCCACCAAGCGCCTTGCCAAGCGTACCGGTTATTATGTCTACTCGATCCATAACGCCATGATATTCCGGAACTCCCCGGCCTGTTTTCCCAATGAAACCCGCTGAGTGGCACTCATCAGTCATTACAAGCGCATCATATTTATCAGCAAGAGCACAAATCTCATCCATTTTCGCGATATCTCCATCCATGGAAAAAACACCGTCCGTTACAATGATGCGAAAACGCTGATCTTGAGCTTTTATCAATTGCGCCTCCAGGTCATTCATGTCAGAATGTTTGTAGCGATAGCGTTGCGCTTTACACAAACGAACTCCATCAATTATGGAAGCGTGATTTAATTCATCAGAAATTATCGCATCTTCTTCCGAAAACAAAGGTTCAAATACACCACCATTTGCGTCAAAAGCAGCCGCATAAAGAATCGTATCCTCTGTTCCATAAAACTCAGCAATTCTTTGTTCCAATTCTTTGTGAATATCTTGCGTTCCGCAGATAAAACGAACGGATGACATACCATATCCATGCGAATCCAATGCATTTTTAGAAGCGCGAATAACCTCTGGATGCGATGAAAGTCCAAGGTAATTGTTAGCGCACATGATTACGACATCTTCACCTGAAGACACTTTTACATTAGCTCCTTGCGGAGTGACAATGATTCGTTCGCGCTTAAGCAATCCATTTTCCTGAATTGAGGTTAATTCGTTGGATAGGTGATTTTTTATATTTCCGTACATACTTATTTTCTATTTCGTTCTGTTATTCGTTTGCTCACTAAATTAAAAAGAAGTTTGGCATCTTTTTCATTCAATTTTCTACCAAAGCCAATTTCTTTTCCAAAGTATTCAAAAATTATTCGCTCTCCACCATTTACCCAAGGAGAAGATTCCCAAACTGATTGGATTGAGTTTTTTTCAGGAATTTTGAGTGTTAAATTCTTTATGTTTTCAAAATAATATGGGCTAGATTTACCATAAGATTTGATCGATTTCTTAAAATGAAAAGATGTTTCATCAATTTTTATGAGTTCCTTTCCAAACATTAACCACAAAAATGATCGAGTAACTTTGAAAGCATAATAAAACCAAAAAGAAAGAAAAACAATTAAAATGATTGTTTCTTGTTTCTTTAAATTAAGTGAAAAAAGTGCCCATAAAACTGTCCCCCCGATCACATACCACATTGCCAACCAAGCTCCCATCATACCATTAATCCAAAAATTTTTATTTGGTTCAATGACAATTGTAGTTTTAGTTTTTTCGTCAACAAATGAAATACGCTCTCCTATCCACTTCATGGAACAAAAGTAAACAAAAAACCCTGCCGGTTTCCTGACAGGGTTCTGAACTTCTTTTGAAAATTAGTTAATAGTTCCAAACGTCTATTTCCCAGGTTCGAATTTCATCCTTGATTTTTTCCGCTTTATATAAAGCATCAACAGCATGCTGATAGTCCTCTATTTCACGGTCAAATTTGTCTGATACACGATAGATGGTTGAATTAAACTTTCTTTTCCAAAACAAATCATCAAATGACATCCATTGCGCATCATTTTGTTCATTGTAAACATAATAGTTTATCATTACATCACGTAACTCAGGAAAATAAAGCCAAAAAAGCTCTTTTTCGACATATTGACCATTGAATTCAGCAAAAACTCCATCAGCAAATTCTTCTAATTTACCTAAGCGATTCATCGCAACAAAATTCGAAAATCTTTTTATACCATCATTTAAGTTTGGTTCATCTGGATCATCCTCAAGAGGTTTCATTCTTCCAACGGGTGCGATCGCGATAATTCTTCTATCAAGCATGGATCGTTCTTTATCAAAGAACCAATCTTCTTTAATATTATAGGCTGTAATACTTTCTGATGTAATGAGTTTTGCTTCTTCAGGAAAGCTTATTGGTTGGTTGTCTCCACATGCTTCATATTGGGCTTTTAATGTCGACTTGGATATTTTACCAGTTTCATCTAATCGAAGTAATGGAGCATATATTTCTATGTCATCGCCAGCTGTTGTTAACCTCTGAAACCATGCTTCAAAACTTTCATCTTTTGAATCTCTAGTAAGAATTTTTTTGGTTTTATCTTCATCGTCTCCTTCAATTTCCCATTTCGCTCCAGCACCGCCGTAACTGAACTTGCGATTAATAGCCTTTCGATACACTGGATCATCGAAATAATCTAACTTTTGATTTCTAACTAGAGGGTATTTAAATTGGTAACCATCTTCGATTGCTGTAAAAACTTCACTTTTCCAATCAGCGACATCATAAACATACAAATCACCTAACATCACATGCTTAACGATAATTGTCCATAGAGAATAGCGATCACGGTGCTTAACCCATTTATCATTCTTATCTATTTCCTCAGGTTTTGAGGGAGGGCTCCATGTATCATCGATTACAAAATCATATGGAAAAAAGATCGGATGATTTATTTTTTCCCTAGCATCTATTCTAGAAAATACACGTTTCGACCATACATAATCTGCTTCTCGCACATGTTCATATTCGACCTTCGATCTAACAGGAACTTCTTCCTTCAGAACAACCCCATCAATTACGCCGTTTGGGGCAACATTAATTGGGCCACGATCTACTTGGGATATTGCATTATTCAATAGCAATGAACCCAAAATACAAACATATACTTTCATAACGTGTTAATTAGTTACTTTTAAAATACCAGGAATCGTTTCAGTTTGTCCTGTCACAGGGTTTTTAACGACCGCAGCGATACCCACTGACTTTCCAACCTTGAATTTAGAAATCAAACCTGCTGAAATTACATTTCCACCAACGAATCCATTGTCTACACCCGTAACTTCAACGCTTAAAACTTTATATTCACCCAAGTTAATTGGTGAATCGGGACCTAAACCTGCAGTAATTTTCGCGCCAGTTGATTTCGATACACTACTCGTTAATATTTTTGCCGGAGGAAAGTTTTTTACCTTGTAAGTTTTAGAGCCAAAACTAACTTGTTTTCCTTTTGAATCTTTACCGGATAAGCTTAATGTCACTTCTTTACCTCCTGTAGGACGAACTATAAAGCCTTTTACTCCATTCTTAGATCCGGGTCTAGCACCACCACCGCTAATTGTAGTGGATATTACTCCAGAGGCTGAAGGAACAATCAAATTATCGTAGTTTTTGTAGAGTATATTGAACTCTGGAATTTCCATAGCTCCTGCTTTTGTAGCAACCTGAACTTTCGTTTCATAGTCTTTCCAAACGACGTTACCACTTTTGTCTGCGATACCTACTTGACCAGTAATCTTCATTTCCCCATTTTGTGGAGCACGCAATTTCAAAATGGCTTGCCCATTTTCAGTTCTTGACACAGTTCCTTGACCTGGCTTAACTTGAGGTTGCTTATCCGAATCAAAAGCAGCCATCATTACAGTCATTTCAAACTCATCACCAGGATTTAATACAGCCGTTTCTGGATAAGCAAACCCCATGATTTTGTTGAAGGAATATTGCCCCGTTGAAATCTTGCTTTTCAATAATCCGATAGCCTTAGCTCTTGCACTTAAGATTTCGTTTTGAAGTGAAGAAAGTGACGCCAAAGCACCAACTAATGGAGCATGATCAAATGTACGCCCCATCCAGTGAATACCTTTTTGTTCATGATGATCAGCGATTTCTTGTTTTGTCAATTCTTCATAAATACCAACAAGCATTTCAACATCCTCCTTGTTTACTTTGTTTCCACCACCTGTGATCATTGCACGCACTTGTTTGTCCAAATCAGCATTTGATTCGAACTTGTTAATTGGCTTTGTTTTCACACTATACTTTCGCTCTCCTTCTTTGTATGAACCTGTAAGTTCAACCAATTTAGCACGATAATTATTGTAAGCATTCCAGATCTTTATACCCTCTTTAGAAGGATCTAATTTCTTGATGTCTGAACCAACTAATTCATGCATTGGAATATCAAATTGATCTTTTGCTTGAACGGCCATTAAATTCAAGCGAGCAGGACGAATTGGATCGTTCTTATCATATTTCTTCCATACGATTGTTTTCTCGTCGTTGTCCTTCGCTGTTGTAACCTGCTCTTTCGCTTTTTCCATCAAAAGAATTTTTACCTCGTCAATGAGACCGATTACTGTACCAGTTTCTTTGTCAATTTGACTGATTATATCCAAGTATAATTTAATCTTCGCCTTTTTCGCCTTACCAGCTTCATCATTGGTAGCCTGAGACATTTCAGTTTTCAATTCATCACGATTGCCATTACCCTTCTCAAGCTGAGTAATAGTACCACGTTGAATGTTATCCTCAATCGCAACGAAGGCGTCAAGTATTTGTTTTGATACGTTAAGAGCTAATAAAGCTGTTAGTACCAAGTACATCATACCAATCATCTTCTGTCTTGGGGTTTCCTTACCACCTGCCATAATTTCTTTATTTAATTATATTAACACTAAAATTAAATTTGGTTACAATTAACCTTTCATGGCTCTTAACATATTGCCGTAAACGTTATTCAAATCAGTCAAGTTTTGAGATAACAAGGCCATATTTTCACGATATACTTGCGTATCTTTTGCAGAAGATGCAAGATCACTCATGATATTCTTGATACTATCTTGAAGATTATTCATCTGAGATAGACTTTCTAAATAGTCATTTGAACTTTTCAACTGAAGTTCATAAACATTATTTAAAGCTGATAAGTTTTGACCTAATTTCTGCATTTCAGCGCCGAAATTACCCTGACCATCACCAGCAATTCCTGCAATTGATTTAGCTGATTCGGCATATTGCGCTGTCAAACTATTCAAACTATTTGATGCATCTTCCAAACTTTTCACATAAGAATCAGTAGCTCCTGCAGCTGTTGAAACTGCTCCTAATGATTTCGCATTGTCAGCAAGATTTGACATTCCGTCCTTCAATCTTGATAACAATTGCTGATCGATACCGGCCTGATCTAACTGCTTCGCTAACTCATCTGCCGCACTACCTGATCCTCCAGAACCACCTTTCTTTAGAATAGGTAATAAACGATTTTCGTCATCGTTTTCAGAAACGCCCAATTCAGGAAAAACTCTTGTCCAATCGAGTTCATCATGCATAGGCTCCAATGCGATAAATGCAAAGATTCCGGCCTCAGTCAATAGACCGATAATTAACATGGCATCACAACCAGGCCAGTGCATGATTTTAAATAAAGCACCTACAATTACAATCGAAGCTCCAAAACCTGATAAATACTTTGTAAATAACTTGTACTTTCTTGAAGCAAAAAAACCACCTTTACCACTCATAACTTTTGATTTTTAAAATTAAACTTTGATATATTACTAATTAAACATGATTACTATTTCAATTGAATGTCGCTTTGAATTTCTTCGCCATTCTCTTGATCTAGATCGCTACCACCACGACCTAAATGTGTCATTACATTCCTAAAACCTATGTAGGATTTTGCAGTATCCTGATATTCATAAGTTCTTGTACCGTTCATTAGATAGTATCCAATATCCTTCCATGATCCTCCTCTAATTACTTTGCGCTTCTTAACTGGTGCATCACCATCTTTGGCTTGGTAATCGTAATCTGAGTTCATGTCATGTCCGAATTCGTATTGAGATTCATCGTAAGCTGTTGAACACCACTCTGCAACGTTTCCAGCCATACAATATAATCCAAATCCGTTTGGGTTGTATGAATATACTTTTACTGTGTGAAAACCTCCGTCTTCAAAAT
>JBIIVA010000035.1:0-16469 GCA_044339705.1 Crocinitomicaceae bacterium | reverse complement strand
AAAATTGAGGTTTTGGCTTCCATGTGGTTTAGCGAGAAAAAAGCTATTGAAAATGCTCCGCTCTTGGTGATACAATCAAAAAATTCGAAGTACTTGTCATTTGACTGGACGGTTAACAAACAAATCAAATGTCATTTTTCAGAACTCTTTAAAAGGAATTCAATGAACAAGGTCGTTTATCACTTGGAGTTTAATCCGAGTGAAATAGAGAAATTGAAAAATAAAAGGAATTTACATTTATACTTTCTGAACGAATCAAAACAGAACTTTAATCTGAAAAATGTTCAGTTCAACTTTTATGTATCAGAATAGCTTAAAGCTCGATAATATTAATCGTTTTAAGTCAAATAGATGAAATTCTCAAACACAATTCTCCCATAATTCCCTGATACTTCTGGATGGAATTGAACTCCGTAAAAAGGTTTTTCTTTGTGCCGCATCGCTTCGTTTACGCATTCATCGGATGAGGCGACTAAATCAAAAATTCCAGGAATTGAAATGCTCTCACAATGATCCTCCATCATTTCAAAAGTGGAAGGCAATTTATCAAAAATTGGACAATCGACAAATGTTTCTATTTCCTGCCAATCACGATCCTCTCTCATTTTTGAACCGAACGCGCCATGAAGTAATCCCAGCAATTGATGCCCAAAGCAAATTCCTAAGATGGGTTTATTACAATCTTTGATCCAAGAAACGTGATTTAAATAGGGCTCCATATTGATTTCCGTAATTAAAATTGGCGCACCCGAAAATATCATCCCCTTGCAATCGTTGGTCATTTCTTCCTTCAAATCAAAAAAAGGAACGGTTTTGAAATCACAAAATTCGTCAACCATTTCCTCAATGAAAGGAGTTTTTGAGCTTCCGCAATCAATAATTAGAATCATTTTTAATTGTTTAATTTACCAAGACCCTCCCGCACTACAAATGGCTCGCCTTCAACACAATTTATAATCGTAGACCCTTCCAAATGACCATATCCCCCATCAATGATAAACGGCACTTGGTCATCATATTTTTCATAAATAGCGTAAGGATCAGCGAAGTACTCTAAAACTTCATCATCGTTATGTAAAGAAGTCGAAGCAATGGGATTTCCAAGCGTTTTAACCAATTGAATGGCAATGTTGTTTTCCGGAATTCGAATTCCAATTTCCTTTTTATTAGAGTCGAAAATCTTAGAAACCTCATTGCTGGCAGGAAGTATAAATGTAAACGGCCCCGGAAGGTATTGTTTAAGAAGCTTGAACGTTGGTCGATCAATTTGACGTATGTAATCCGAAAGATTGGATAAATCTGAGCAAATGATGGAAAAATTGACTTTGTTCAACTTTTCGCCTTTCATTTTTGCGAGCTCTTGAAGTCCTTTTTTGTTCATTAAATCGCATCCAAAGGCGTAAACGGTATCCGTTGGAAAAATGATTATTTTCCCTTCTTTCAATTCCTGAACAGCCTGTTGAATCAAGCGTTGATCGATGTTGTATGGATTAATCTCTGCGAACATTATTTGGAGATTGTACAAGAAATGGCCCTATGATCACTCAAGACCTCTTGTTGAATCTTGAAGTCACTTGATGTCAATTCAGGACTGTGAAAAATATAGTCGATTCTGCCGGCAGGCATTTTTCCGACATAGGTTACACCAATTCCAGTGGAAGTATTTCTAAACGCGTCGGTCAAAATTCGGTCAAATTGATTGTATGTATATGACATTGGCGTATCGTTAAAATCACCACATACAATGGTCGGGTATGGTGAAGTCTTGACATGATTGACAACCCTTCTCGCTTGTTCAGCGCGCTTTACATATGCGGATTGCAGTTTTCGATAAATCAATCGAATCGCGCTTTCCTCTGTCAAGTTGGCAATTGGATCGTTTTGAGCGGAATAATAATCGCTTTGTAATTTAATCGATTGTAAATGAACATCGTAAATTCTGAACGTATCCTGATCTTTAACAATGTCGGCGTAAATGCAGTAATTAAAATCCTGTGAACCCTGTGTTTCAAACATCACATCACCTTTTGCAATCATGGGATATTTGGAAAACATAGCAATTCCAAAATTCTGTCTTGCAATTCGCTTGTACGCACTTCGTTGATGGTAAATATGGGTTCCCATTACTTGAAAAAGTGAATCCATTGTTTCAAACCGTGTGGGTTTATCCTGACTGTAGAATTCTTGAAAACAAACTACTTCTGGTTGTTCACGTCTTAGAAACTGAAATATTTGATTTCTTGTTTCCAATCCCTCATCTAAATTTGGGTTGTAAACGTCGAAAAGCCGAACATTGTATGAAACGATTTTTAATTCTGTTGACTTTCTTTCATCATTTATAAAGTTTAACGAAAGAGATCGAAAATGCAATTTTCCACCAAGCAGAATAACGAATAAACCGAATATTGCCCATTTCGATCGAACAATTATCCAAATGACAAAAACAATGAAATTAACGAGAAAAATAATCGGGTAACCAAGTCCAAAAAATGGAAGAATTTGAATTGTATTTGGATGAATATATGGTGCGCAATAACAAAGAAGCATTGCTCCAAAACAAAAAACTGAAATGACTTTAAATATAAATGATATGCTAAAAATCTTACTCAGTAGACGATTAATTTTTACTTTGATTGAATAAAAAATCTTTTTCCTCTTTTGTTAACGACTCATATCCAGATTTGGAAATTTTATCGAGTATGGCATCTGTTTTTTCTTGCCGTTTCTTTTTATCTAAGTTGTACTCCTCATCCGTTTTAAATTTTGATTTGGAAATCTTTGAGTTTCCTCTGGAAGAAAATAGTTTTTTTAGCCTTTCGAAAAAGTCTCCTAGAACATTCAAAATATTATTTTTAGAATGAAGCGATTGTATCGAAATTAATCCAAAAATTGCCCCGCCGAGGTGAGCGAAATGAGCAACATTATCTGAAGAATTTGAAATCCCAATTAAATCATTTAGCAGAAAGAAGATAGCGATGAAGTATATTTTTACCGGAAACACTCCAAATAGATTCACACGAATATTGGGACTGTGAAAAGCTAATGCGGTAAATATAGCCATGACAGATCCGGATGCTCCAACTACAACATTATCGGAGTTTTGAAAAGAAGGGAACAAATAATGGGCGGCAATTTCTAAAATTCCACCGGCGATTCCACCGAAAATATAGGTTTGCCACAATCTTCGTTTATCAAATATCTGTTCAAAAAGTTGTCCTGAAAAATAAAGAAACAACATATTGAAAATCAAATGCCAAAGACCAAAATGTGAAAAAATACTTGTGAAAATTCCCCAGGGTTTTTTGATAAATCCGAGAAAATTTGTGTCTAAAGTAAAAATGAATTCGGCAATTTGCATATTTGAAACAAGCAAACTCATAGATGCTTGAAGAATCAAAATAATTGCAAAAACTGAAACATTGTAAATAACCAAACGATTGGTCATCGACCCATGAGTCATTTGATATTTAATTTCTTCAATGAAATTTCTAGAACTTTGCATTTCTACCAAAAATTAGTTCGATCTTTTTTTCTCCAAATTAAAACGATTATGGCTCCGACAATAGCTCCTCCAATATGAGCTAAATGTGCAGTGTTGTCATCGGCATTATTCTGGTAAGCCATGTAAACATCAAACAAAAAATAAGCGGTCACCAGATATTTAGCTTTAACAGGAATTGCAAAATATAGTCTAAATTCAGTATTTGGAAACAAGATTGCAAATGCAGCCATTAATCCTGAAATAGCGCCTGAGGCACCAACCATAGGAGTTAAATTTAATCTCATGTATTCTTCAAGTTCAGGCGAATTATAGTTAAAAAGGGCCTTGTTCAATTCATCTAGATTATTTGCTCTTAGCCAGTTATCAATTTCGCTAAGTGGAATTAGCTGGGATAATTGTTGTTTTAGTTCTTGTAAATGGTAAACACCGATGGCGTTGTACAAAGCGAATGATCCAAATGCAGCTGCTAAATAAAAAATGAAATATCTTTTCGGACCCCAAATTTGTTCTAAATAGGCCCCGAGCATGATAAACATCCACATATTGAAGAAAATATGCAGGAAATTTCCATGCATAAAAAAGTGGGTCACGATTTGAAAAGGCTTAAATAAAACGGAATTAACATAATGAGCACCAAGCTGAGAAACAAGGTCAATTTGCATGGACTCTAGTATCAATGTTGCAGCGAAAAAAACGATGTTTAGGATTAAAATATTCTTTGTTACCTGCGGTAAATTGTTTAACATATCTAAAATTTATTCGAGATTTCTTCAAGTGTTATCGTTGAAACTATCAATTTACCTGAGGGGGCAAACGTATGTTCATCGCATTGGAATAATCGTTCGATGATTGATTTACCTTCCTCTTCATTCCGGACTTTGGTTTGAATCGAACTATTTTTTGCAATTTTTCGAATAATTCCATGCGCCAATTCACTCTTTTCTATGCTTCGATGAATGAGTATCTCAATAATGTCTTCAACTATACTATTAATTTCTTCTGCAGGAACAACAGTAGGAATTCCGTTAATGAATAACTGATTATTTTCAAGAGCAAATATAAATCCCAATTGGCTCAATAGGGATTGACTTTCCATCCAAGCAACCGTTTCTTGTTTGTTAAGTAATTTTTCAAATGGAAACAATAGTTGTTGACTTGCAATTGGATGATGAATAAATTCAGATACTAGTTTTTGATAAATGATTCGTTCATGAGCTCTTTTTGAATCAATCACCATCAATCCCGATTTGCAATTGGAAATTAAATACTTTCCGCGAATAAGGATATTATTTTTCACTTCCTCTATATCGCTTTCAAATTCAATTTCTTTGACTTCAATAACCTCTTCATTTTTAATGGAATAGAAATTTTCCCAATCCTCTTCAGAAATTTTTGAGGTGCCAAAACCTTGATTCAAAATCCCTTTCGATATGCCATTTGTTGCAGCAGCGCTTCTCATGCTTGAGGAATTGTTGTGAAAAGGGTTGAAAAGCGGATTTACTTTAATCTGCGGTTCAACTGGTTCGGTTTTCCTAATTTCCGCAGGTACATCGAAGCTTGTCTCGAGGTCAAAATCAAGAGTCGGAAAAACATTGTATTTACCTAGTGCCTGTTTAATGCTGCTTAACAAAATGGAATAAATAAAACGGTCTTCTTCGAATTTAATCTCCGTTTTTGTTGGATGGATATTTACGTCAATTTTACTCGGGTCAATTTCAAAAAAAATAAAATAGGAAGGAAACGTTTTTTCGGGAATGACCCCTTCAAATGCTTTAGATATGGCATGATGAAAATAACTATCCTTGAAAAAGCGTTGATTGACAAATAAAAACTGTTCTCCTCTGGTTTTTCTTGCCGTTTCCGGCTTACCAACATACCCTTTAATCTTAACAATGTCAGTAGCTTCTTCAACCGGAACCAACTGTTCATTATTGGATTTACCGAATACCTCCACAATTCGTTTACGCAATGGACCATTCACAAGATTGTATTCTTCCTTACCATTATGGTAAAGTGAAAATTTAATATCCGGATGAGCTAATGCAATTCGTTCAAATTCCTCCCTTATGTGACCAAACTCAACGTTATCGGATTTTAAAAAATTTCGACGAGCCGGAACGTTGTAAAAAATATTTTTGATCTCAAATGAACTTCCGACGGGAGAAACTATGGTCTCTGTGTTTCTAATTTTATTACCTTCTATTTCAACTTTCGAGCCTAATTCAGAATCACCAACCTTGGTTTTTAAAGTCACATGTGAAATTGCTGCGATTGAGGCCAAAGCTTCACCACGAAACCCTTTGGTTGTTAGTTTGAACAAATCATCTGCACTGGAAATTTTACTCGTGGCATGTCTTTGAAAACAAATTTCTGCATCCTTGGGATTCATACCTTTGCCGTCATCAATAATTTGTATTAAAGTTCTTCCCGCATCTTTTACAACAACTTTAATCGATTTCGCACCGGCATCAATGGCATTTTCAACCAATTCTTTGATAACGGAAGCCGGTCTTTGAATGACCTCGCCAGCAGCGATTTGATTCGCAATATGATCAGGTAGAAGATGTATGATTCCTTGACTAGCCATTTTTGTGTAACAAAAATAGCGATTTAAGTCAGAATACGATGTTGTTTAACAAATCTTATAGCGAAGCAACTAGGGAACTCGAACCACTGTGCCCTTGTATTCAGATCTCTCTCCCGGCTCAGGGTTAGCAATCGTTACTTTCCAGATGTATGCTTTCGAGGAAGCAACCATTTTTCCATCTCGTCGATCTATTCCAGTCCAAGGATTTGAGGCTTCAGCAGTTTCAAATACAATCCCCCCATTATCTGGGTCGAGAATGATCATTGTGAAAGCGGAATTTCTCTCTTTCAATGCATATGGTAGGAAAGTGTTGTTTCGATAATCGACCGAATTCGGATTGAAAGCACTCATAGCGAGCAAATTATAGTCCTCTGGTATTTGAATTGATTTCGATTCAGAAACCTCACATCCCAATTCATTTTTAACGACTGCTGTAACGATATAATTTCCCTTGTTAAATAGGTTGAATTCGGCATTTCTACCGGATTTATTAAAGGAATTGTGATTTATCTTCCAACTAATAATTTCATCTGATGCGCTTGCTTCAGCATTGATTGTTGGTAAACCGTTTTTGTAAATTATGTTATCATCAACAGACAATATCAAAGTTGGAACACCAAGTACCTTAAAAGTGCTCATTTCTTTGAAGTTGTAATTAGTTTTTTCGCTTAAAAAACCTAATTTATAAAATCCAGTTTCTTTTAGATTTAATTCACTTTTAGTGTTGGCTTCGATTCCAATTTCTCTGCCTGAAGGTGTCTTCAGTATCAATTCATGGGTGAATTTATTATCAATAGAAATTGATTCGTTTTTACACATGTCTTTAAAAGTTGGAAAACCATCCATTGTAATTTCTGTCTCATCTGCAACTTCATTAACCGATTGTTTTTCAGAATGATTTAATGAAATATGACTTTCATTAGAGTAAATAACAATTGTTTCCGAATTTTCATTGATTTTTTTCTCTTCATTCAATTTTTCGCTGGATGAATTTGTCGAAACAAGACTTTCATAATTGATGTCGGCTTTAGCAATTGGAGATTTTTGATTTTCACCGTTTAATTTAACCAAAGATTCATTTCGGTAACTTTTGTTCACCGAATTAATTATTTCATTTTTCGAAGTCTTCTTTACCAAAGCAGAAGTTTGATTTTCATAACCTTGAAAAAAGTATGCAGAACATATTAGAATAAGCAACGCCGCAGCTCCAATAATCCACCATTTGAAAGGATTTTTAATCGTCCTCTTGTCCGTTACTTTTTGAAATGATTCCCATGCGCCATCTTGATAAGGCAATTCGTAGTCATCAAATACATTTTTTATCAATTTTTCTATATCGTTATTCATCTTATTCGATGGTTTTAAACTTTTCATTTAATATGCGTTGCAAATTCATTTTTGCTTTTGCCAAATTGGATTTTGATGTTCCTTCATTTATTCCGAGTATTTCAGCTATTTCTTTGTGAGAATAGTCCTCAAGGACGTACAAGTTAAACACGGTTCTGTATGCCGGCGATAATTTCGAAATAGCTTCCATGGCAATTTCAGCTTTCAATTCAGTCAATTGAAATTTTTCTTTTTCCTCTAATTCATTTACAGCCTCTTGTTTGAAGTCATTATCTTGATCACTTAAAAATGGATTGCGCTTACCTTTTCGAATCGCATCGATTGCTGTATTTGCAATAATACGTCTAATCCAACCTTCGAGCGATCCTTTGAAATCAAAAACACCCAATTTATCAAAGACCTTAATGAATCCTACCTGGAGTACTTCCTGTGCCGTGTCGCGATCACTTATGTATCGTTGACAAACTGCCATCATCTTACCATAGAAAGCTTTGAAAAGTGCCTCTTGCGAACGTCTTTCGCCACGGAGACATCCTTCCACAATTTCTATTAAATGATTTTTGTTCTCCAATTTTCAACAAATTAAAAACGAATACCTCATGTTCGGGTTGCCCAGAAAACTAATAATTCGACAAAATATTTTCGAAAAATAAAGAAATTTCGGTAAAATAATTAAATTCGTGGCTCTAAATTCACTTTTACTAATTTAAAAAGTTTCAAATGAAAGTAACTGTAGTAGGCGCAGGAAATGTTGGGGCAACATGCGCAGATGTATTGGCTCATCGTGAAATTGCCAACGAAATAATTCTTCTTGATATCAAAGAGGGTTTTGCTGAAGGAAAAGCACTTGATATTTGGCAAACTTCCCCAATTAATTTGTACGATTCAAGAACAATTGGATCAACGAACGATTATGAAAGAACCAAAGATTCGGACGTAGTGGTGATTACCTCAGGTTTACCTAGAAAACCTGGTATGTCTCGTGACGATCTTATCGCTACCAATGCAGGCATCGTTAAGACCGTGACTGAGAATATCATAAAGTATTCACCGAATGCAATCATTGTAGTTGTTTCAAATCCGTTGGATGTTATGACCTATTGTGCCTATTTAACAGCCAAGACAGATTCGAAAAAAGTGTTTGGTATGGCTGGGGTTTTGGATACTGCGCGATACAGGGCGTTTTTAGCTACAGAACTGAATGTTTCTCCAAAAGATATTCAAGCTGTATTGATGGGTGGACATGGAGATACTATGGTTCCTCTTCCACGTTACACAACTGTTGGAGGTATTCCAGTTACAGAATTAATAGAAGAAAGTAAGTTAAATGAAATCATAGAAAGAACTAAGTTTGGCGGTGGTGAAATCGTTAAATTATTGGGAACTTCAGCTTGGTATGCTCCAGGGGCAGCAGCTGCTCAAATGGTTGAAGCGATTGTTAGAGATCAAAAAAGAATTTTCCCTGTTTGTGCATGGTTACAGGGTGAATATGGCATGAATGACATCTACCTTGGTGTACCGGTGGTTCTTGGGAAAAACGGAATCGAAAAAATCATTGAACTTCAATTGAATGAAGCCGAAAAAGCGTTACTTGTTGAATCTGCAGAAGCAGTAAAAAGTGTTATGGACGTTTTGGATAACATGAATGCGAACGCTTAATTTTTAAAATTTCAAAATGAAGGCAGTCTTTACAGGACTGCTTTTTTTTTGAAATACTGGTTCGAATTAGTTATATAATTCATCGTATTTTCACGTTTTAATCATTTTTCAAAAGTAAGATTGTTTGATGCATAACTGGCATTTATATTTTTCACACAGGGTGTTGAATAATCATTTTTCCTAGTTGAGTTAATTCGATTTGGAATACTTATTTTTGGTAAAAATTTAACTATGGGATTACTAGACAAAAAAATAGTTTTGATAACCGGTGCTTCACGTGGTATAGGAAAAGCAATTGCTGAAGAATGCGTAAGACAGGGGGCTACAGTTGTTTTTACCTATCTTTCCTCAGAAGAAAAAGCGAGAGCATTGGAAGCTGAATTAACCGCCAATGGCGGAACTGCAAAAGGTTTCCGCTCAGATGCTTCTAAATTTGATGACGCACAAAAATTGGTTGATGATGTTGTTGCCGAGTTCGGTACAATTGATGTTTTAGTCAACAACGCAGGAATTACAAGGGATACACTTTTGATGAGAATGTCCGAAGAACAGTGGGATGAAGTAATCAATACCAATCTTAAATCAGCATTTAATTTAACAAAAGCAGTTCAGCGCCCTATGCTAAAGGCAAGAAGTGGTTCGATAATCAATATGTCCTCAGTTGTAGGTGTGAAAGGGAATGCTGGTCAGGCAAATTACGCTGCATCAAAAGCTGGTTTAATTGGTTTTACAAAATCGGTTGCTGCTGAATTAGGCTCAAGAAATATTCGTTGTAATGCAATAGCTCCGGGATTTATTGAAACAGAAATGACTGAAGCTTTAGATCAAAAAGTAGTTGAAGAATGGAGAAATGGAATTCCTTTGAAAAGAGGAGGTTTACCTATAGATGTAGCAAATGCGACGGTTTTTTTAGCATCAGACATGTCCGCTTACATAACGGGTCAGACATTACATGTTTGCGGTGGAATGTTAATGTAGAAAGATGAATATTCGTCCAAGAAGAAATAGAAAGTCGGCCGCCATTCGGAATATGGTAGAGGAAACCAAATTAGGGGTTGAAAATCTGATTTATCCCATTTTTTTAAAAGATGGTAATAACATCAAGGAAGAGGTTTCTTCTCTACCGAATAACTTTCGATGGTCAATTGATCGCTTATTACCTGAGTTGGAATCGTGTTTGAAATTAGGAATCACAACCTACGATATTTTTCCTGCGGTAGAGGAAAATTTGAAAGATAAGGTTGCCTCTTACAGTTATTCGGAAGAAAATTTCTATTTACACGCAATCCGAAAAATTAAAGAAACTTTTCCGGAATTAATGTTGATGAGTGATGTGGCGCTCGACCCATATTCATCAGATGGACATGATGGTTACGTCGAAAATGGAAAAATCCTGAATGACGAAACGTTGCCTATTCTGGCAAAAATGGCATTGGCACAAGCTCAAGCTGGTGTTGATATTATTGGCCCTTCTGATATGATGGATGGTAGAATTGGTGTAATTCGGGAAAAGCTTGACTCCAATGGATTTGAGAATATCAGTATCATGTCATACACAGCAAAATATGCAAGTGCATTTTATGGACCTTTTAGAGATGCATTGAATTCCGCTCCAAAATCCGGTGATAAAAAAACATATCAAATGAATCCTGCGAATAAACGAGAGGCTCTTCTTGAGGCTCAATTGGATTATGAAGAGGGATCGGATATGTTAATGGTAAAACCTGCTCTCTGCTATTTAGATGTAATTCAATTATTGAAAGATAATTTCTCAATTCCAATTACTGCATACAATGTAAGTGGCGAATGCGCAATGGTTTATGCCGCATCAAAAAACGGTTGGTTAGATTATGAGCGTGCCGTGTTTGAAATGTTGCTCAGTATGAGACGCGCAGGCGCAGATGGAATCCTAACGTATTTTGCAAAGGACTTTGCTCAATTTTCTAAATAATAAAACGCTACATGCCTATTTATAGAATTGATAATGAATGGATAAGTATTCATCTATTTGAGAAAATAATTTCCTCTAATTATCAAGTTGAGTTAAGTGAGCATGTTAAGGAAAAGATTCGTTCATGTCGAAAATATCTTGACAACAAAATAACTTATTCAAATGAGTCGTATTATGGTATAAATACAGGATTTGGAGCTTTGTGCAATACAGTTGTTTCAACAAATGACCTTGAACAGCTTCAACGAAATTTAGTTCTTTCTCATGCCTGTGGTATGGGCGAAGAGGTTCCAAAGGGGATTGTAAAGCGCATGTTACTCCTTAAAATTATCGGTTTATCTCTAGGAAATTCAGGCGTTAAACTCGAAACAGTTGAACGCTTGGTTTTCTTCTTTAATCAAGATATTTTTCCGATAGTTTATCAATTAGGTAGTTTAGGAGCTTCCGGGGATTTGGCTCCTTTAGCACATTTGAGTTTGCCATTGATTGGAGAGGGAGAAGTATATTTTGAAGGAGTTCGTTATTCTGGACTTGAAATCAATCAAAAATTCAAATTGGATCCTATTACTTTGAAATCTAAAGAAGGCCTGGCTCTTTTGAATGGCACTCAATTTATGTGTGCATATGCCTGTTATGCATACTTTTCGGGTATTGATTTATGGAATAAGTTCAATCAAACTTCTGCAATGTCGTTAGAAGCTTTTGATGGCAGAAAAGAGCCCTTTCAAGAAAATGTCAATGCAATTAGAAATCAAAAAGGACAAATCGAAACGGCTAAATTTATTCGAGAAATGCTTGCGGAAAGTGAATTTATTGATCGTCCTAAAGAGCATGTTCAGGATCCGTATTCGTTTCGTTGCATCCCACAAGTGCATGGCGCAACTAAAGACACCCTCGATTTTTGCGGTCAAATAATTGAACGGGAAATAAACGCGGTAACAGATAATCCAACTCTTTTTCCAGATTCAGACGACATTGTTTCCGCAGGGAATTTTCACGGCCAACCATTAGCTTTGATATTGGATTACCTTGCGATTGCATTAGCCGAACTTGGAAGTATTTCTGAGCGACGTTCCTACAAACTAATTTCAGGGACTCGAAATTTACCAGTTTTTTTAGTTGCAAAACCCGGACTTAATTCGGGGTTAATGATTATGCACTATGCTTGCGCTTCCATTGTCAGTCAAAATAAACAGCTTTGCACTCCTTCTTCCATTGACACAATAGATTCGAGTAATGGACAAGAGGATCATGTTAGTATGGGAGCGAATTCAGCAACAAAACTGTTTCGCATTGTTGATAATTGTTACGCCATTCTCGGTATAGAATTGCTATTCTCCGCCCAGGCCATTGAATTCAGAAAACCAATTAAAACAAGTCAACCCATTCAAAATCTTTTCAACGCTTTTCGGAAAGATGTCAGTTTTACCGATAATGACGAATATAGTTCTGTAAAGATGAATAAGGCTAAAATATATGTTCTAACAAAAATGAAACAATATCATGAATATGAAAGAAATTGATTATCAAAAAAATAATTCCAAAACTCCGAAATCGTTATTGATTGCAGGTGTTTTAACCATACTCAGTACAGGCTCCACCTTATTTTCTTCATTTGTGTCTATTCTCGCTGGTAAACCGAGTGAAGAAGAAATTATGAAATCAAAATTAGAATTGGCAAGGTCTTTGGATCAGGTTCAAAAAAACAATATTGAGTTTTTGGAGGAATTAATTAAAAATTTACAAATCATGTTGGACGCTATGTATCAGAACTTTATCATGTACACATTAGTTGCTGCTTTGGTTTCTGGAATAGGATTTACAGGCGTCATTTTAATGTTTAAACGAATGGAACTAGGTTTTCATTTGTATATCATTTATTCGTTGCTATATGTTGCTCAAAGTTATTTATTTGTCTCTCCTGCTCATGTTCCATTGATTTTAGTCATGTTTAATCTTGGTATTTCGGGAATCTTTATTTATTTTTATTCCAGGTATTTGAATTGGTTTCGAGAACGTAACAATCATTAATTTTACACTTTAAATTTTTAATCATGAAAAAGCTGTTTTTTACTTTATTTTTAGGTGCTGGTTTTTTAACAAATGCTCAGTCTACGAAAACGTATGGAGGAGTGAAATTTCCAACAACAATTGAAGTCGGAAGTTCTTCACTTGAATTGAATGGAGGCGGTGTTCGGGAGAAATATTGGCTAGATTTGTATTCGGCAGCATTGTATGTTCCCAAGAAAACAGACGATGCCGGCAAAATTATTTACGCCAATGATGAGCAAGCCATTCATATCAAAATAATCTCAAATAGTGTTACAAGGGAGCGTTTTATTGAATCAACTACCGAAGGATTTAAAAATGCGGGTCACGGAAAAGCAACTGAGGCAGAGATTAAAAAATTCATGAGTTTCTTTTCCGATGAGTTTAAAATTGGAGACAAAATTCATCTTGAATACATTCCTGAAAAAGGTACCATCGTTAAGAAAAATGGAACAGTTAAAGGAACAATTCCCGGGGTAGAATTTAAGAAATGTCTTTTTGCAATTTGGTTGGGATCCAAGCCGGCCTCAGCAGATTTGAAGCAAGGTATGCTTGGCAAAAACTAAGAAATTGATTCGTTTGTATGAAGGTCGGCTTAAAGCAAAGTCGACCTTTTTCTTTTCTCTGTTAGTCAACCCCTACTTAAATCCTAGCTTTTAGCTATCTTTGCAGAAAAATAAATAATCTCAAATGCTTAGTGTAAACAATCTATCTCTTCAATTTGGAAAACGGATTTTATTCGACGAGGTAAACGTTAAATTTGTCAATGGAAATTGTTACGGCGTTATTGGTGCGAATGGCGCCGGAAAATCTACATTTCTAAAAATTCTTACAGGTGATCAAGATCCAACTACTGGAAGGGTAGAATTAGAGCCCGGAAAACGGATGGCCGTATTGAAACAGAATCACTTTGAATTTGATCAATGCCAAGTTCTTCAAACGGTTATCATGGGACACAAACGCCTTTATGAAATAATGGTGGAGAAAGATGCGCTATATGCAAAACCAGATTTTTCAGAGGAAGATGGGATGAAAACTGCAGAATTGGAAGGTGAGTTTGCCGATTTAGAAGGTTGGAATGCGGAAACGGATGCGGCAACTTTACTAAGTAATTTAGGAATCGAGGAATCGAAACATTATTTATTAATGGAAGAGCTTTCAAATGATTTAAAAGTTCGCGTTCTCTTAGCTCAAGCTTTATTTGGTAATCCAGATGTGTTGATTCTTGATGAGCCTACCAACGACCTCGATTTGAAAACCATTTCTTGGTTAGAAGACTTTTTAATGGATTTTAGAAATACCGTTATTGTTGTCTCTCACGACCGTCACTTCTTGGATACCGTTTGTACCCATATTTGCGATATCGACTTTAGTAAAATAAATTTATTTACGGGGAATTATAGCTTCTGGTATCAATCTTCACAGCTTGCTGCAAGACAAAGAGCTGATAAAAACAAGAAAGCTGAAGACAAGAAAAAGGAACTCATGGAGTTTATTTCTCGTTTCTCTGCGAATGCTGCCAAGTCTAAACAAGCTACAAGCAGAAGAAAAATGTTGGATAATCTAGATTTGGAAGAAATTAAACCATCATCTAGACGTTATCCAGGAATTACGTTTCATCAGGACAGAGATGCTGGAAATCAGATTTTGTCGATTGAAAATCTTTCTAAATCTGTAGAGGGAACAACCTTATTTAGTGGAATTAATCTAATTGTTAACAAAGGAGATAAAATTGCATTTATTTCAAAGAATTCTGTCGCTTTAACAGCCTTTTTTGAGATACTTTCAGGAAACCTGAAACCAGATACAGGTGAATTTACATACGGCACAACCATTACCACTGCTTATTTACCCAATGATAATCATCGTTATTTTGAGTCTAAACTTGCTTTGATTGATTGGTTACGCCAATACGCTCAAACAGATGAAGAGCGAGAAGAAGTATACCTTAGAACCTTTTTGGGACGAATGCTTTTTACGGGTGAAGAAGCGATGAAACATGCCACAGTTCTCTCGGGAGGTGAAAAAGTACGTTGCATGCTCTCAAAAATGATGTTGGCGAAAGCGAATTTATTGTTAATGGACGAACCTACGAACCACTTGGATTTGGAATCAATTACAGCATTGAATAATGCCATGAAGGATTTTCAAGGAACATTGCTTTTCACTTCGCATGACCATGAATTAGTGAATACAGTTGCCAACCGAATCATCGAAATCACGCCTAATGGAATCATCGATAAAATGATGACGTACGATGAATATTTATCTGATTCCAAAATCGTTCAGTTGCAAGAGGAACTTTACGCTTAATTGAGGTTCTAATGATTAAGTACGAAGTTTTTTGTGATTATCCCAATCAACATTACATTCATTTTAAAGCTAAATTTCCTGTAAAAAATTCGGTAACTAATCTAAAGATGTCAGCTTGGCGTCCTGGTCGTTATGAGTTGGGTAACTTCGCAAAAAATGTTCGATGTTTTAAAATTTATAATTCAGAAGGAGAGCTTATTCAATTTCAAAAAACCGATAAAAATTCCTGGAAAATTCAGTCCGAAAACACCAACGAGGTTATTGTTGAATACGAATACTTTGCAGCTGAATTAAATGCAGGATCCACTTATCTCGATGGAACACAGTTGTATATTAATCCTATCAATTGCTTTTTGTATTCTGATGATTTAAAACAGGAGTCTTATCAACTAAAACTTAACATTCCTGACGAATGGCGAATCGCTTGTTCAATGCAAAATGAAAACAAAATATTAGTTGCAGAGAACTTTGAAGAATTAGCAGATAGTCCATTTATTTGCTCGGCAAATTTGAGTCGAGAATCGTATGAAGTTGAGGGAATTAAATTCCATGTTTGGTTCAATAATCAGAAACAAATTGATTGGAATCGATTGAAAATTGATTTCATTAAATTCACGTCAAAGCAATTTGAAGATTTCACCCATTTTCCGTCGAGTGAATTTCATTTTCTAATTCAATCGTTGCCTTATTCAGCTTATCACGGTGTGGAACATCTTAAAAGCACGGTTATTACACTTGGCCCATCTTACGATATATTTGGTGCTTTATATAATGATTTACTTGGTGTTTCGTCGCATGAATTGTATCACGTTTGGAATGTGAAAAGCATTCGTCCGACCGACATGTTTCCTTACGATTTCGATAAGGAAAATTATTCACGATTGGGTTATGTTTACGAAGGAGTTACAACTTACTTGGGTGATTTGTATCTTCTAAAAAGTGGTGTTTTTAATTTGAAAACCTATTTAAAAGAGTTCAACAAACAACTTCAAAAGCATTTCGATAATGCCGGAAGATTAAATTATTCGGTAACAGAGTCTTCGTTTGATACTTGGCTAGAT
>JBIIVA010000190.1:0-4600 GCA_044339705.1 Crocinitomicaceae bacterium | reverse complement strand
CAACATTTACATCGGCGACCCAGGAATAGATGTAAGGAGATGATCCACCATTGGCTGTAACCGAAAGTGTAATATTATCCTCAGAACAAATTTGAGTATCAGGCGTAATCGAGGTAATAACAACAGGATTTGGTTGTCCAATTGTCATCGAAATCGAATCGACACAGCCATTTAAATCGGTTACAATTAATGTGTGTTGACCTGCAGCCAAATCTGAGGCCGAATTGGTATTTGAAGATGAAAGTGACCAATCGTATGAATAGGGCCCAGTGCCTTGAATTACCGAAATTGTAGCCTGTCCATTGGCAATGGAGTAGCAATTTGCATCTTGCAAATTTGTTATAGTTAGTTGAATACCAGGTATTTCTGTTACTTGAACATTAACAGTATCTGAACAGCCTGTGTTAGATTGAACAAAACACCAATAATTCCCTGCTGTAAGCCCAGTAGCTGTTTGAGTTGTCTGGCCATTGTTCCATTCATAAGTTTCAATACCTGAAGATGGTGTCACAACTGCCGTCGCTGTTCCATCAGTTCCACCTGGGCACGAAACAGGTGTAGCACTAACCGAAAATGCTGCCGGTGTATCCCCCACTGTTGCAGAGGCTGAGGCATTACAATTATTACCATCGGTTATTGTAACTGTATAAGTTCCTGGAGCCGCACCATTTATCGTATTTGAATTGGGTCCAGCAGGATTCCACGTATAATTAATCGGACTCGGGGACCCACTACCTGGAGTTGCAGTTACGCTTCCAATACCTTGGGAACAAACATCGTTTTGAGCAACAAGGGTAACAGAAGGATTGGCTTTTGTTAACCAAGTTGTATCAGAAATTGCCACACCGGATCCTCCGCCACATCCTGATTTCAAAAAATACCCAGTTGTACCGTTCGGGACATTTGAAATGGTTAAAGAACCATTATTATAAGGAAATGTCTGACCTAATGTATTGCCCCAATTTACTCCAAAACTTCCAGGTGTAAATCGATGAGCCTCATCATTGGCAATCCATTGCGTTGAATTTCTACCAGTAACTGTAATTGCAGCAGTTCCAGCGAGATTGTGGATACCTTGAACTGCTGTACCTTGAGCCCAAGTTATACAAGCTGGTTTGTTCTGTATTCTCGTTTCAATAACATTGGAAGTTTCGAAAATAACTATTTGAAATGTACCAAAGTTTGATGTACAAGAAAACATTGGGCAATTATTCCATGATACAACAAGACGTCGATTGGGGGCTGTACCTAACGTTTGATAACGAATATATGGACCTGTAGTTCCTGCACCTGGATGCCAATCCTGCCATGGCCCCATAATACAATTTTTAGGAACATTAGAATTGGTACTGGGAATTGACGCTGAGGTAAAAGTAGTCCATACCTGACCGCTTGGCTCTGCTGAAAATCCTATCCAACCATTACTACCGATATAAAATTGGGTGTATGTTGTACCAAAAAAACAAAAATTGAATCCTATATTTATGACGTTAGAAATGGCATCATCTGTCATGGTAACAGTCGTTCCAACATTGAAAGGATCTGGGGCATAAGGGATCGTAGCAACTGTATACGGTGCCGAGCCTCCTCCACCTCCAATGCTTCCACAATCATTGATGGTTACCCCTTGACCAGGACATACTACTTTATCAATTCCCAAACAAATCGGTTGTGCATTGATGAAATCAAAACAAATAATACAAAATGATACAACTAAGACAAGAACGCTTTTAGACCACATTTTCAAACCCACAACCTTTAAACGAATAAGCATAAAATAAGTTGCTATGGACACAAAATTAATCATTGAGCTCAAAAACATAAAAATTTACGAACCTATTTAAACAACTTTTGTTGAAAAATTATGTATCTCACCTTTTTAAAACTACCTATTTTTACCCTGTTAACTCTAAATTTATTTTTATGTCAAACAAGTATCACGCAGAAATTGAGAGCTTTATGGATCGTGTTCGATCGAAGAATGGCCACGAACCTGAATTTTTGCAAGCTGTTCAAGAGGTCGCCGAGACCGTTATTCCTTTCATTGAGGAAAACCCCAAGTTTAAAACAGCTAAAATTTTAGATCGTATTGTTGAACCAGAAAGAACAATTATTTTCAGAGTTCCATGGTTAGATGATCAAGGTAATGCCCAAGTAAACAGAGGTTACCGTATTGAATTCAACTCTGCAATTGGACCCTATAAAGGTGGACTTCGTTTTCATCCATCTGTTAATTTGTCCATTTTAAAGTTTTTAGGATTCGAACAAATATTTAAAAATTCATTAACTACGCTTCCTATGGGTGGCGGTAAAGGTGGGTCGGATTTTGACCCGAAAGGAAAATCAGACAATGAAGTAATGAAGTTTTGTCAATCATTTATGACTGAATTATCTCGTCACATCGGAGCCGACACGGATGTCCCAGCAGGTGATATAGGCGTTGGTGGTCGTGAAATAGGATATATGTTTGGTCAATACAAACGTATCCGAAATGAATTTACAGGTGTATTTACCGGAAAGGCCAGAAATTGGGGAGGTTCTTTAATTCGTCCAGAAGCTACCGGATACGGAACGGTTTATTTTGCGAAAGAAATGTTAGCAACAAAAGGTGATTCATTCAATGGTAAAACAGTTGCTGTTTCAGGCTCAGGTAATGTTGCTCAATATGCTTGTGAAAAGGCAACTCAGTTGGGAGCTAAAGTTGTTACTCTTTCTGATTCGGAAGGATACATTTATGATTCAGATGGAATTGATGCTTCTAAATTAGCCTATGTTATGGAACTAAAGAATGTGAAGCGTGGACGAATTTCGGAATATGCCAAACAATACCCCAATGCAAAATTTATTTCAGGAAAAAGACCTTGGGAAATTAAGGTTGACATTGCACTTCCTTGCGCTACACAAAATGAGTTGAATGGAGAGGAAGCAAAAGTTCTGGTATCCAATGGTGTCTTTTGCGTTGCAGAAGGAGCAAACATGCCTTCAACACCTGAAGCTATTTTGACTTTCCAGCAAGCTAATGTTTTATTCTCACCTGGAAAAGCATCAAATGCAGGTGGTGTTGCAACTTCTGGTCTAGAGATGTCACAAAACTCCTTGAGACTGTCATGGTCAAGAGAAGAAGTAGATCAGCGTCTTCACGGTATCATGGTTTCCATACATGAAGCTTGTGTAAAATATGGTAAAGACGCCCATGGAAACGTTGATTATGTCAAAGGAGCCAATATAGCAGGATTTGTAAAAGTTGCTGACTCCATGATTGACCAAGGTTTAGTTTAAAAACGGCAAGTTTAATCTCGAAAGGGGCTATCTCAAAAGGATTGCCCCTTTTTTTTGTCCAAAAACAAGATGGATCAAAATTTTATTTAAATTTGTTTAGAATTATTCTAAATAATGAATACAACATCAATCACATCAGGTCCTTTAACAATTTTTGAATCATTGTCTTGCGAATTTCCTTGCGAAAAGAAAAAAAAATGTTGCAAAAAGTATAAATCAAAAGGAAACGCTTGTAAAAAATGTCCTAAATTTGGTTAATGCGAGCTCTCGTTTTAGCTTTAATATTTTTAAAATTCCATTTTTTTAATTCCCAACAAGCCTTGAATGGTAAAGCTAGTTTTTACTTAACATCTGATGTTGCAATTCAACGCATGGATGCGTTTTGGAATTTAGGTATTAAAAAAAGAATTAATTTCTATGAAATCGGTTTAGCATGTGGGGTTGGTATCGAAAAAACATTTGTTCAACAAAAACTTTCTCCTCATTTCGAAATTTATTCGTTTTATAATTTTATTCAACGAGAAATTAATCGAAAACAAGGAATTATTTTTGGTCCAGGAATCTTAAGCTCAGCAACAAGCTTTCGAGCAGAAACACCCTTTAGATATAGAGATCTGTTTCTTGGATATCAATTTTGCATTGGAAACAAGTTCAAATTTTTAAATCAAGCAGGTTATGGAATCATGTTTGAATCGTTTCAAGGAAACTACGGAAAAGTTGTCAATAGATCTTTCAATTATTTTATGAAAATTGGACTCTCTTATGCGGTTTCTTTATAGTCTCATTATACTTTCAATCCTTTTTTCATGTAGAAAAAAATCCAATAATTCTGTTTTCATTTTCGGCCATGCCGGGATGGGGCTAGATATGCCAAACTCGCTTTATCACGATAATTCACTTGAAGCCATTGAATTATGTCTATCTATCCCAAATTCAAACGGTGTTGAGGTAGACGTCCAAATAGATAAACAAGGTTGTTTATGGCTCTATCATGATGAGTATCTCGACAAGATAACTAATCTATCTGGCTGTGTTAATGACAAAACAACCAAAGAATTAGAAGGAGCGCATTACAGAACTTTCAAGAAAGAGAAATTATTGAAATTAAACGAAATTTTACATTTGATAGGATCAGATCAAAAATTATTTTTGGATATAAAAAATCGTAATGCCTGCTCAAATAGTATTGTAAATGATAGTTTATTGAATGAAAGCCTAATCTCTGTTTTAACTAATAATAATTCAAAGGTCATGGTCATTTTATCCGATTTAGAATGGCTTACGGATTTTTCAACTTCCTATCCAACCTATTTTTCAACGG
>JBIIVA010000062.1:0-12988 GCA_044339705.1 Crocinitomicaceae bacterium | reverse complement strand
TTATCGGAAAGAGTATACTTTACATTTAAAACATTCCAAGAACCAATAACTAATTGTTGAGAAGAACAGTAGGGTAGATTTCCAAAAAATAAAGAGATCAACAAAAAATGGCGAATAAACCAAATTGATTTATCCGCCATGATAATGTTGTTATTGATTGTACCTAATGAACTCAATACGTTTTATTTATCGTCAATCAAATTCATTACGCTTCCTTTTCCATCTGTTACAACGGTTTTAGTGTTCGGAGAAGTAGAAAGTTTGACGAATGCGTCGATTTGTTTCAATTTCAATACGTTTACGGTCAAACTACTGTTTAGCATATCGTTGGCTGCTTTATTTGCTTTGGCTTCAATTTCAATGCTTTTTGCTCGCCCTTCTGATTCGATTCGCATGGTTTCTGCTTTCGCCTCAGCCTGAATCACATTGGTCTTTTTTGCGCCTTCTGCTTCAATGATTTGTCGTTCAACCTCTTTTTTTTGACGGTCCAAAACAAATTCCATTCTGAGTGCCTCTTGCTCTGCCTCAAGTTTTGTCTCGATTGATTTTGTTAATCCAGCTGGAAGCGTTATGCTTTTCAAAAGCACAGCCTCAATTACAAAACCTTTTTCTTCACAAACCTCTGCCAATCTTTTCTCAATTTCATTCTCAATTTCATTCCTTTTTGCACTGTGCATATCCTTGGCGAAATATCTTGAGCAAACATCGGATGCAGCAGATCGAAAAACCGGTAGAATCAAGTTTTCTTCATAATTTAACCCTGTTTCCTGTATAATTTTAGGAACATCATCCGGCTTAATGTGATATAGAATCGAACTTTCCGAAAGAATGGTCAACCCTTCCTTTGAAGGCAAGTTTTCCTTGATAGATAAATTCATAGTCCTAACATTGACTTTTAAAACGCGCGTTACAAATGGATTGTAAAATACGGGGCCAGGTTGACGAATCTTACCATTGATTTTACCTAACGTTGATTTTACCCCGATTTGACTTGGTTTTACAATGGAACAACTGCCTAATAGCAAACCAATAATTATGATGTAAATTTTCATGATATAAAGTTTAATTGTTAAACAAAGTGAATCAAAAAAGGTTATATTAAAAAAAGTTAATTATTATTATTTCTTTTAAATTCTATAACCTAAATTTTACAATGTAAAATCCTTACTCTCTTAAAAATTCATTTCGACGCTGATGATTTAACTCAATTTCATTAATTTCATACAAAAAAGGATTGCATGAAAAATTTATTTGTTTTGTTCGGAATAGCTCTTTTTGTTTCGACCTCTTGTAAGAAGGATGACTCAATTCTCGAGGATCCGAAATTGATTGTAAAATTAATTGTTGATTCAGCTCAAGTTCGTTTGGGGAATTTAGGCACTCCGAGTGCCATTCCAGCTGGAAATGCCGGTCAAAATCCAATATTCAATGCCATTTCAGCACATTATTTGGAACTCGCACCAAATGCTTACACTGCTTTGGGTAGTGGGGTCAAATTGTATCATGCGGCAGAAACCTCCCAAGGGGGTAGCATTGCAATTGATTTCTCAAAAGCGATCGTCCGAAAATCTGGAGAAGTATTTTTGGAAATCCCACTTAAGGATATACCTGCAGGAAACTATGAATGGGTTCGACTTTCACTCTCTTACCAAAATTACGATGTTAAATTTCACTACGACAACCAACCGTACACGGGCACAATTGCGAGCTTTGTTGGATACAATAATTACATTTCTTCGTTTTTAGTTAAAAATCAAAATATCAGTATAAACGCCAATAAGGTGCAAGGATTTTGGGCATTTGAGTCTATTTCTGGGGTGCAGACGGGACAAAGCGCAGGCACAACCGTTCCAAATCCGTTAGCTTCAACCTCTCCGATTCCTCCCGGGTCTTGTGTTGTAACAGGTCAATTTGCGAATGCGTTGAATATTACTGGAAACGAGACCTCAAATATTACCGTAAAAATGTCGCTTTCGACCAACAAAAGTTTTGAATGGAATGACACAAATGGTAATGGAAAATGGGATGTTGGTCCCGGAACGTTTGAAAATGTAGTTGATATGGGATTGAGGGGACTCATTCCGATTATTGAATAAATCGAATATTAATTCTTGCAATAATTTATCTTTTCAATTCAGCGTTCGAATGAATAGATCAACATTGTTCGGAATAGTTTTTATCTTTAATTAGGGTCTGCTGACTAGGATAGTACCAGCGAATCTAAAAAGTCAGAAAAGGATTATCCCAATGACTATGGGGGACTAGGCGCCTTTCATGAAGATATATACGAAATTGCCAATTTGAATGTAACGAGGAAGATGATTCTTTTCTGGCTATCGAACAAAGATTAGGGTTTCTAAAACAAGATGCGTGTTTTTTTCGAGAAAACGGCTCTAAAACAGTGCAATTGAAATGTGAATTATTGACAAATATTATTCTTTGTCAAAAGGTTCGAATTTAACTACGACTCTAACTTAGGCCGATTCAGCAGAGCCTAAGTAAATGTATTCAAAAAATGGGAAAGTTCCTCCCCTGAATTTACCAGATTTAATTTACTTCTTAGTCTTGAACGAGCAATGTTAATACTATGAACCGATTGACCTGTAATTTGTGAAATCTCTTTTGAACTCATATTTAGTAATAAGAACGAGCAAAGCTTCCGTTCGTTATTGCTTAATTTTGGAAATTTCCGCTCTAAGTTTCGCATGAAATTCGGATGTACCTTATTGAAACGAATTTCAAACTCGTTCCAACTTTTATTGTTGACAGAATAATTCAGTTCGGTCAAAATACGATTTATTACTATTTCCGCCTCACCAGATAATTTAGGTAGAGATTCCCTAAGTTTAACGGAAATACCATTGATGAGATTGTCTTTTTCCAGTAAAAACATGGATTTTGTTGCGACATCTCGTTCGTTATTTTCAAGTTCCAAGCGGACTTTTTCTTTCTCTAATTGTTCATTTTTTAAAAGAATTTCTGCATTTTTCTGAGCCACTTTATTTTTACTGATGAATAGCCAAAGTATTATTAATGATAGTAGTAGAGAAACTCCAAGAATTATTACATACAAAACAACTTTTTGGATCTTCTCTTTTTCCTGACGAAGTTCATCTTTGTAGAGGTAGGAAAGTGCATTTTCCTGTAAATTAACTTCCCGCAAACTGTCCCGATAAATTTTTTCTTTTACACGGAAATCGTATGCTACTTTGAATTCATTTTTGCCTGCATAAGCGTCTGCTAGACCTTCGCAAACTAATATTTTACTTTGGAAAGAAGTAAGGTTATGAATCAATCCAAAGGCCTCTTTCAAGTAAGATAGAGCTTCATCATTTTTGCCGATTTCTTGATTGTAAACACCAAGGTACATGAGTCGTTCCGCATCGTCATCCAAACTGGGGGTTTGACGCGCTAACGTCAGTGACTTATTTAAGTAAAAAGAAGCACTGTCGTATTTTTCAGCGTAAATAAATGCTACTCCCATGTTAGAATAAAATTCCATGGTGCCTTCCTTTTTAAATTCTTTTCTGTAGGAAACAATTGCTTTTCGAAAGTAGGAAAGGGCTGTTTTATAATTATCCTTTTGCAGATAGGCCAAACCGTAGTTGGAAAGCGTTCTCGATATGTTACTTTCGATTTTTAATTTTTTACCCAGTTCTAGCGCTTTTTTGAAATAGCCAAAGGATTTCGGCATATTGAGCTGTTCATAGTAATAGGTAACACCCAATTGGTTGTAATAATCGATTAAAAATGTTTGATCACCGGATTCTTCTGCAAGATCTTCGATTTGTTCGATACATGCCATTGTTTTATCAAAATTCTTAATTCGAGTAAGAAAGAGGTGAGATAATTTTTGTAAATATTTTGATTCATCCTGAAATTGCTTTCTTTCATGACTTTTTTTGATGGCTTTTTGTAAAGTGTCGATGCATTTTTTTAGTTCAATGTGCTCATGCGTCTTCACCCAATTCAGCAATGGATTATTCGATTGTGCTGATAATCTAAATGCTTGAAAAACAACAATCAAAAAAAGAATTACCTTCATTTTTATTTTGGTAAAAGCCATCAATGGAGTTGGATTTAGTATGTATTACAAATGTATGATTCTTTTTTAAATAATGTCAATTCACTATCTGTATTTCATATTTCGTGGCTTCGGCGAAGAAGGTTAGAATTTGGAAAGTAGAATTAATAGTGCGGAATTGGGATTTAGTAAAGATAAATAAGTTTAAAGTTCTTTGTAATTTAAACGTTATGTTCAGGTTGCAAAAAAAAATCTACAACGCTCTTTTTCGATACATTTCATAAATCATCCCATCTGAAAGACCAATTTTTGGAACGGAAATTTCATCACAATTCAATTCATTCATAACGTATAAATAAATTTGTAATGCAGGAACGATGACATCAGCGCGATCCGGTTTGAGCTGAAAGCGATCAATTCGCTCCTCCACTGTCAAGTCTTTTAAGTTTGCAAATAACTTTTTCATGCTTTTGATGTCCACAGGAGCTTTATCCTTCAATCCAATAATTTTATGGATTTTATTGATGTTTCCTCCTGTCCCAAATATTTGATGATGCGTATCTAACTCTACGTGATTTCTGAGCCAATTTGAAATATCGTACCAAACTGACTGATTTACCTTTTCCTTCAGAAGTCGGATTGTTCCTATCTCAAATGACTTGGCAGCCGTTTTCATTCCGTTTTCAAAAATGCTGATTTCAGTGCTACCTCCACCTACATCAATTACGACAAACGAGCTTTTTTTGTTGATTTCAAGCAGTAAGAAAGTTCCAAAGATTAAATCTGCTTCCTTTTGTCCAGAAATCACCTCAATTTGAATACCTGTTTTACTTTTTACTCTTGCGATAACCTTTTCTGCATTTTTTGCCTCACGCATTGCAGATGTGGCAACAGCTCTAAGTTCTTCAACTTCAAATATTCCTGAAATTAATTTGAAAGCAAGCACGCTATCTATGAAATGATTCTCTTTGACTTTTGATATTTTTCCATTTTCAAAAACATCTTCACCCAGGCGCAGCGGAATGCGTGTATAGGATATTTTTTTTACGTAGAAGTGGTCTTTATTCTTACATACTTCACCAACTAACAAACGTGCTGCATTCGTTCCAATATCTATTGCTCCAAACTTCATAAAGTTGTGTGTAAAATTAAAATATAATTAGTAACTGAATTAAAGATTTTGTTTTTTGACTTGTGGACTCTTGTTTGAAGAATACAAATTATTGTCTCTTTAAATCTTTTTCCTCTTCTTTCAAAAATCGTCAAATAACAAGTTTGTCTGAGAAAAAAATCAAACATTAAACTTTAGAATTAGGATAAATTTACTAAACTTTATCTTGCATTTTGCGGGTTGCTTTTGCCACAAGTTTTAAAGTATAAGTGCTCCTAATTTCCGAAAATAGAAATTCAACTTTTTATCTCATGTTTTTCAATTCAGAAAGGACTTTCATCTTCCGTATCCCAACGTGTAACTCGTTGAACACCATCAACTTCTTCAAATTTTCGAGTAAGTTGCTCCAAATGTTCAGTATCGTAAACCATCACTTTGATCTTTCCCTCAAAAACACCATCGTTGGTGTCAAAGGAGATGCTTTTCATATTTACATTACTTTGTTTGGAAATAATTTCAGTTAGTTTGTTCACAAGTCCCATTTGGTCGATTCCAATAATTCTGATCGCTGCAACTCGTTCAACTAAATGATCAGATTTCCAACGAGCTTTAATACAACGATAGGCCATTTTACCCATTAAATGGACAGCGTTTGGACAGTTAAATCTATGAATTTTAATTCCCTCACTAATTGTTATAAATCCAAAAACTTTATCACCGGGAATGGGATTACAACATTTTGCCATTTGATAATTGAATCCTTTGAAATCGTCACCAATCAAAATTGTGTCTTGTTTGGTATCAATCCCGGGAAGATCATCGTTAATTTCAAGACCTTTACTCTTCTTGGTAATTACATCCTTTTTGGGTGCCTGAATTATTCCATGAACATGTTCGAGTTCTCTCAAACGTGAAAGATCAATTTTACCTTTAGCAATTCGGAAATAAAGTTCTGTGGCACTTGAGATTCCGAAAAAACGTTCTAAAAATGAAATATTTTCAGAGTGCATTCTCAAGTTAAACTGTTTGAATTTTCTTTCAAGGATTTCCTTCCCGTCTTGAGCAATCAACTTACGTTCCTCATTCAAAGAGGATTTAATTCGTTGTTTAGCCTTCGCAGTTACCACAAAACGCAGCCACTCTTCATTTGGTTTTTGCTTTGAGGAAGTGATTATTTCAAGTTGATCACCATTGTTCAATTGATAACTTAACGGCATCAATCGATTATTTACCTTAGCTCCAATGCATTTATTTCCAATGTCTGTATGTATATCGTAAGCAAAATCAAGAATTGTTGAACCAACTGGTAAAACCCGCAACTCTCCCTTTGGAGTAAAAACATAGATTTCATCATTGAATAAATTCAATTTAAAATCATTCACAAAATCCATAGCACTTGCATCCGAATTGTCGAGTAAATCACGAATCTCACTTATCCAACGATCGAATTTGCTGTCATCACTTTTTGATTCTTTGTATTTGTAGTGAGCAGCTAAACCTCGTTCTGCAATTTCATCCATGCGTTTGGTGCGAATCTGAACCTCCACCCATTTCCCTGTTGGTGACATGACAGTTGTATGTAATGACTCATAGCCGTTAGCACGAGGGGTTGATATCCAGTCTCTCAATCTGTCGGGACTTGGCTGATAATAATCCGTTACAATGCTGTAGATTCTCCAGCAGTCCGGTTTTTCTAACTCAACAGGAGTATCAACTATAATTCGGATTGCAAACACGTCAAACACCTCTTCAAATGGAATGCCTTTGGATTGCATTTTTTTCCAAATAGAGGAAATAGATTTGGTTCGAGCTTTGATCTCAAAAATATAACCTTCGTGAAGTAGTGTCTCCCGAATGGGCGTCATAAACCTCCTAATGAATCTATTCCGGACATCCGCTGTGCTTTTAAGTTTCGATTCGATGTCTTTGTAAACTTCTGATTCACAGTACATCAATGATAGATCCTCCAATTCCGTTTTTATGGAATAAAGTCCTAAACGATGCGCAAGAGGAGCGTAAAGAAATTTAGTTTCAGAAGCAATCTTTAATTGTTTATCTTGACGCATGCTTCCAAGCGTTCGCATATTGTGCAAGCGATCAGCGAGTTTTATTAAAACAACACGAAAATCGTCCGAAATTGTTAATATCATTTTACGGAAATTCTCTGCTTGAATCGAAGCGTTTTCGTCAAAGACTTCCGGTATTTTTGTCAAACCATCAATGATTAAACGGACTTTTGAACCGAATAAATCCTCTATATCTTGAAGCGTAATATAGGTGTCCTCAACTGTGTCGTGCAATAATGCACAAACGACTGCAGTAGCACCAAGCCCCATTTCTTCTGCACAGATTTTAGCAACTGCAATTGGATGATAAATGTAAGGTTCACCGGATTTTCTTCTCATGTCTTTGTGCGCCTTTAAAGCTACATCAAAAGCTTTGCGAATCAACCGAGTATCTTCTTTCGATCGGTCTTTCAGAGCACGAAGCAAACCTTTGAATGCATTCAATATTTCTTTGCGTTCTAACTCTAAATTAATTTCAATATTTGTCCCGTAAGTTTGCATTATTTAGCAGGAAGAATTTTTGCCCGAACCTCGCCAAACCCAATTCTCACCCCGTTGGCTTTTGAATGACCGCGCATGATGACTGTGTCTCCATCCAAAATGAATTTGCGCTCTGAACCATCATTCATTTTCACTGGTTTCGTTCCTTTCCAGGCCAATTCAAGCATCGATCCATATGAATCTTCGGTTGGGCCTGAAATTGTTCCAGAGCCCATCAAATCTCCGCATCGCACATTACACCCATTAACTGTGTGATGAGCAAGTTGTTGTGCCATGTTCCAATACATGTATTTAAAATTGGAATTACAAATTACAGTTTCTTCCGCATTTTCAGGTTCAATTGCAACTTGTAAGTTGATGTCGTATGACTTTTTTCCTTCAAATTCAAGGTATGAAAGTACTTTTGGTTCTTGTTTGGTTGTTTCAACTGCAAATGGCTCTAATGCATCCAAGGTTACAATCCACGGTGAAATCGATGACGCGAAATTCTTTGCTAAAAATGGCCCGAGTGGAACATATTCCCATGATTGAATATCACGCGCAGACCAATCGTTAAATAGACAAAGTCCAAAAATGTAATCTTCTGCCTCTGAAGTCGAAATTGAATCTCCCAAAGGTTTACCATCGTAAGTAATGAAAGCCATTTCCAATTCAAAGTCAACCTGACGAGAAGGAGCGTATATCGGATCTTCCGTTGGAATAGGTTTAATTTGACCTTTCGGACGATGTATATTTTGCCCAGAAAGAATTACCGAGGAAGCACGACCATGATATCCTACTGGTATCCATAACCAATTTGGCAAAAGCGCATTGGCAGGATCTCTGAACATCATTCCAACATTTGTCGCATGTTCTTTGCTGGAATAAAAATCCGTGTAATCTCCAATTTGAATCGGCATGCACATTTCAACTTCATTAATATCAAATAGAATTTCCTCTACGTGATCTTGATTTCTACTTAATTCATCAATGTCTGAATTAAACATATCAGAAATTCGGTTTCGTAAATTTCGAGTTCCTACTTTCCCATGCTTCATCAATCTATTCAACGAATTCGAATCAAAATCAGCCAACCTAAAACCGAGATTGGGAAGGTAACCAAAGTGATACAATTTTCGAAGATCAATTACCTTATTCCCTATTCGAGTTGCAACAAAAGGTGGAAAATCAAAAGCTTTTGCAATTCCAAAGGGAATGTTCTGAATCGGAAAATCAGAGTTTTCAGGCACTGAAATCCAGGATTTTAATGAGGGGTTGTTTGCTTTTATCATACTAATTGCGAATTTTAAGTTGCGAATTGCGAGTGAAATCTATTGTCGATTCTCTGGTATAGAATTCGCAATTAATCCGTTCGCAATTCTAAAATTAGTTAAACATTAAATCGAAAGTGCATCACATCACCATCTTCCACAACATAATCTTTTCCTTCAACTTTGAATTTTCCGGCCTCCTTAACAGCCAGCTCTGAACCTAATGTTGTGAAATCGTTGTATTTCATTACTTCAGCACGAATGAATCCTTTTTCAAAATCAGAGTGAATTACACCTGCTGCTTGCGGCGCTGTCATTCCTTTTCGGATTGTCCAAGCACGAACTTCCTTAACTCCGGCAGTGAAATAAGTTTGAAGATTCAAAAGTGCGTATGCTGAACGAATCAAGCGATTGACGCCCGGTTCATCCAAACCTAGTTCGTCTAAAAACATTTTTCGTTCATCGTAGGTTTCCAATTCTGTAATGTCCGCCTCGATTTTCGCGCCAATCACCAAAACTTCAGCTTTTTCGTGTGCAACAGCCTTTCTAACTTCTTCCACGTAATTATTTCCAGTTTTCACGGAACCCTCATCCACGTTACAAACATACATTACCGGCTTCGAAGTAATTAAATTGAATTTGTGAATAATATCGCGTTCTTCTTGCGTGAAATCGAGTCCTCTCGCAGAAATTCCTTTTTCAAGGACTTCTTTAATTTTAAGCGCAAGTTCATTTTCTTTCAAAGCATCTTTATCTCCTGATTTAATTACGCGAGCCAAACTGCTGATTTTTTTCTCAATGGTATCCAAATCTTTCAATTGAAGCTCAATGTCGATGATTTCTTTATCGCGAATTGGATTTACGCTTCCGTCGACATGAATAATATTTCCATCATCAAAACAACGCAACACATGCAAAATAGCATCCGTTTCTCTGATATTTGCCAAAAACTGATTCCCCAACCCTTCGCCTTTAGATGCGCCTTTTACTAATCCAGCGATATCAACGATTTCCATGGTCGTGGGCACAACTCTTTCTGGATTTACCAGTGATTCCAATTTTTCCAATCTCGTATCAGGAACTGAAATCGTTCCAATATTCGGTTCTATGGTACAAAAAGGAAAATTCGCTGATTGAGCTTTCGCGTTTGACAAACAATTAAATAAAGTCGATTTCCCAACATTCGGCAGACCAACAATTCCACACTTTAAAGCCATTTCTTGATTTTTTTACAAAGATAGAAAAGGATGGGGTAATTGCGAACGGAATAATGAATAATTGCGAATTGCAAACTGATAACTCGCAACTATTCGTTCGCATTTCAATTTATAAATGAAATTCCATTTTGCGTTTCAGTTTTAGTTTTTGTAATTTTGCAATCCTTTAAAAGATAAAATCAGAAAAATGAGTAATACAACCGAAAAAGTAGCCTACAAAGTAAAAGACATCAGTCTTGCTGACTGGGGTAGAAAAGAAATTAAACTAGCCGAAGCTGAAATGCCTGGATTAATGGCGCTTCGAGACGAATATGGTCAATCAAAACCGTTAGCGGGTGCTAGAATTGCAGGATGTCTTCACATGACGATTCAAACCGCTGTATTAATTGAAACACTTGTTGATTTAGGTGCTGAAGTAACTTGGTCATCTTGTAATATTTTCTCAACACAAGATCACGCGGCAGCGGCAATTGCAGCAGCTGGAATTCCAGTTTTTGCTTGGAAAGGAATGAATGAGGAAGAATTCGATTGGTGTATCGAGCAAACGCTTTTCGCATTCAAAGATGGAAAGCCTTTAAATATGATTCTTGACGATGGTGGTGATTTGACGAATATGGTTTTTGACCGTTTTCCTGAATTGACAAAAGATATCAAAGGTCTTTCTGAAGAAACGACTACAGGTGTTCACAGACTATACGAGCGTAAGAAAAATGGAACGTTGGTTATGCCAGCAATTAATGTGAATGATTCAGTTACAAAATCTAAGTTCGATAATAAATACGGATGTAAGGAATCTCTTGTAGATTCAATTCGCCGTGCAACGGATGTCATGATGGCAGGAAAAGTTGCTGTTGTTTGCGGATATGGAGACGTTGGAAAAGGTTCAGCTGCATCGTTAAGAGGAGCAGGAGCGAGAGTTATCGTTACTGAAATCGATCCAATTTGTGCTTTACAAGCGGCAATGGATGGCTTTGAAGTGAAGAAGTTGGATTCAGTGGTTCATTTAGGTGATATCATAGTTACGACAACAGGAAACAAAAACATCGTTGTTGGACGTCATTTCGAAAAAATGAAAGACAAAGCTATCGTTTGTAACATCGGACACTTCGACAATGAAATCGATATGGCTTGGTTGAACAACAATTATGGTTCAACAAAATACACAGTTAAACCACAAGTTGATATCTATAACGTTAAAGGAAACGAAATCATTATTTTAGCTGAAGGGAGATTGGTTAATTTAGGTTGTGCTACGGGTCACCCTTCATTTGTAATGTCTAACTCGTTCACAAACCAAACTTTAGCTCAATTGGAATTGTGGCAAAACGCTGCTAACTATGGAAACGACGTTTACATGTTACCAAAACACTTGGATGAGAAAGTAGCTCGTTTACATTTAGCGAAAATTGGTGTTGAATTGGAAACTTTAACTGACGAACAAGCTGATTATATCGGAGTTCAAGTTCAAGGGCCATTTAAAGCAGAGCACTATCGATACTAGCATTGAATAAAAATGATTTTAGAAAATGGCCGATTTTTTTCGGTCATTTTTTTTGGTTTCAATTTGTCTAGTTCGTTATGCGCTCAATTTTGTAATTTTGCAGAGATATGGAAGATCACAGAAAACGCGTTGAAGTTTGTTTTACCCCAGGAGAATATCCCTATTACAAAGATGAATTTGAAATTGTGGTTGTGATCGATGTTCTTCGAGCAACTTCCGCCATATGCGCCGCATTTGAAAATGGTATTAAATCCATAATTCCAGTTCCAACTGTTGAAGAAGCTTGGGATTATAAATTAAAAGGATATTTTGCCGGTGCGGAAAGAAAAGGAAAAATTGTTGAGGGGTTTGATTTTGGAAATTCCCCCTTTGCTTACATGCGTGAAGACTTTAAAGGACAAGAAGTTGTTTTAACAACTACAAATGGTACAAAGTCTTTGGATGTTGCGAAAAATGCAGATACTGTTGTAGTTGGATCATTTTTAAATTTAGATTCTTTGAATAAATGGTTGGAAGCTCAAAACAAAAATGTACTTTGTCTTTGCTCTGGTTGGCAGGATAAATTCAACCTTGAAGACACCATCTGTGCTGGAGCAATATCAGATTATTTGATATCCACAGGGAAATACACTTCTATTGAAGATTCTTCGATTGCAGCGAAATATTTGTTTTTATCTGCAAAAGATAATTATTTAGGATATTTAAAATCTAGTTCACATAGAAGACGCTTAAAGAACTTAAATTTGAATGAAGATATTAAATATTGTTTAACACCGAACCAAACGAATGTCATTCCGATACTTAAAGAGGGGAAATTGGTCAAGCTTTAAAACGCTATTTGTTTTAGTTGTTTGTAGTATTTTTTCATTCAGTGGTATTTTCCATTCTTACAAACCAACTTGGGGATTTTTTGGACATAAACGAATCAATCGAATTGCTATTTTTACGCTTCCACCCGAGATGTTTGGTTTTTACAAAGAGCATTTGGAATACCTGACTGATCACGCCGTTGATCCCGATATGCGAAGATATGCCGTCGAAGGTGAAGCCCAATGCCATTATATCGACTTGGATCATTATTACAAACCTGGTGAAGATCCGTTTGAAATAATCCCTAGAAAATGGAACGATGCAGTTGCTAAATTTACGGAAGATACACTTCAAGCTTATGGAATTGTTCCGTGGCATATTCAAGTAATGAAATTCAAACTTCAGAAGGCATTTGAAACCAAAAATGTTGATTTGATTCTCAAGTATTCCGCAGATATTGGACATTATATAGGGGACTCACACGTTCCTTTGCATACAACAGAAAACT
>JBIIVA010000222.1:0-3543 GCA_044339705.1 Crocinitomicaceae bacterium | reverse complement strand
CAAAAAGGAATTCACGGTTTGTGGGAAAGTCGTTTGGTTGAAATAAACGCAGAGGACTATGATTACTTCGTAGGAAAAGGGAAATACATTAAAAATGTGTTGGATTTTTCTTGGGAGAATGTTCGAGCGTCACATAATGCATTGGATTCTGTGCTTGAAATAGAAAAGGAAATTACAGCAACATTTCCTGCTGATAGAAAGTATAGCTTTGAGCAGAGGGGCAGCACAAACATGTATGTATATTCCCGCGAGTTTTGTGATATTTATCATAAACGACTCAATAATATGGTTGAACGCCGATTACGTGCCGCGATTCTCGCTGTGGGTTCAATTTGGTACACCTGTTGGGTAGATGCCGGACAGCCAGATCTTACTAAACTTCAAGCTACACCCCCATCAGCTGAATTATTGAAAGAGTTCAAGGAATTAGATGAACATTTTCACAACGACAAGCACAAAGGAAGGATTTGCGATTAATTCAAGTTCTTTCTAAAACTGTTTCAAATCTATCCCTTTAATTCAATTTGATAATTAGTTATTTGTTTTTCGTAATTTCATTCGCTTCCTGTAAATATCAAAAACAACGAAAAATAAAATGAAGAGGCCTAGCATCAAATTATTAATCAAATTCTTTTGATTGTATAATTAACACATGAAAGATCAGCTTTTACCAAAATGTTCGGGAGCTGAAACGCAGAAAAATTTTTAAATTGAACGTATAAAACCCGAACTCATATAATTTTGATATGCTCCTGCGGCAAACCAATTGTTATTGTAATGAAAACGGATAATATCCCGCTAAAAAAGCCTTTGCCAGATGGAATTTTGATTCCTGATGTAGATCATGATTACAAGTCATGAACATTAAAAAAAGCCGGAGCAATTGATGAAATTAATAATGTCAAAAGTAATTTAAGTGATTTGGGATAACTATTTGAATATAAAACTAAATACCATTTAAAACAACTTAATTTTTTTCAATTAATTCACTCTCAACTCCTAAGATCAAATTGTGAATGATTTTTATATGTATTTCTTGCGCTCGATCCGCATAATTAGAATGTGGAGCTCTTATCTCCAAGTCTGCCAATTCGGCTAGTTTTCCGCCATCCTTTCCTGTTAATACAACTGTTTTTAATCCAAGTTCTTTCGCTTTATCTACCGCTAAGATTACATTTTTAGAGTTTCCTGATGTTGAGATTCCCAGCAAAACATCTCCAGGTTGACCTAAAGCCTCAACATAACGAGAGAAAATATAGTCAAACCCATAGTCATTGCCTACGCAAGTTATGTGCGAAGGATCCGAAATAGATAAAGCTGCCAATCCTTTTCGATTGTCTCGAAATCTTCCACTGAGCTCCTCTGCAAAGTGCATGGCGTCGCACATTGAACCTCCATTTCCGCAACTGAAAATTTTGTTGCCGTTTTTAAGTGATTCAGACATTATTAGGATCGCTTTTTCAATCTTTATTAAATTTTCTTCGGTTTGAAATTGGTTTAAAACTTCAGAGGCTTCCTGAAATTGCTTTTTGATGTTGAATCTTAAACTCATTGATGAAATTTAGTTTCAAATTTAATGAAAAGCAAAGAGCTGAGCAATTCTCATCAACTTTCGTATATTTGATGTACCAATGTCAAATTCTTTTTTTCTCAATAAAGTTGTTTGGATTACCGGAGCTTCATCCGGAATTGGAAAAGAGTTGGCGATACAACTGGCCTCCCAAGGATCTAGATTAATTCTTTCAGCTCGTAGTGAACTTCAATTAAATACTTTAAAAGCATCCTTGGCGAATAGTGTTAGCCACCTGGTTATGCCTTTGGATTTGGAAAAATCAGAAGAATTTGAAAAATTGGCAAAAAAAGTGCTTGAACGATTTGGAAGAATTGATATTCTGGTCAATAACGGCGGAATTAGTCAACGTGCAAATGCCGCTGAAACAAGCATGGACGTCAATCGCAGAATTATGGAGGTTGATTTCTTTGGTAATATTGCATTGACAAAAGCTGTTTTACCGCACATGCAAAAGCAGAAATCCGGTCAGATTTTAGTGGTAAGTAGTATAGCCGGAAAATTTGGTTTCTTTTTACGATCGGCATACAGTGCAGCTAAACATGCCCTTCATGGCTACTATGAGAGTTTATCTTTGGAAGAGGAACAGAATGGAATTGCCGTTACGATTGTTTGCCCGGGAAAAATAAACACCCCCATTTCCACGAATGCTATCAACTCCGATGGAAAAAAACATAGAATCATGGATCATAATCAGGAAACGGGAATGCCTGTGGAAGTTTGTGTGAGAAAAATGCTTGATGCACTCAAAAATAAAAAAAGAGAGGTTTTAATCGGAAACAAAGAAATTTTTGCGGTTTGGATTAAACGTTTTTTGCCTACATTATTTTGGAGAATCATCAAAAACCAATCGGCAACCTGATTCAAAAATAGCTCCAAAACAGAATACTTTTCTCATTACTTAAAGTATATGAGCTGACATCCCTAAGTTCAATTATTTGAAATTGGTTTGCTTAATTGATTTTAATGTTTTTTAAAATCCTTTTTTTATCAATCAATCACAAACATACTTGATTTATTAAGGATTTCACGACAAGCTAAAGCAAGCGGAAATTTTTTTGTTTCCACGAGGCGTTTAATTTCTTTTAAATTGCTTTGATAGGATTTGAATTCGAAATTCAACTTTTCAACTTGTAAAACCCAATTTACTTTCCCAATTAGGCGAGTCAAATATTTACTTAAGTTACTGTGATGACGTTTAACATGCGATTCACTAAACCTAAGTAGATAATACATTTCTTGCCTAATTCCTTTTTTTAATTTTCTTGGAATTGAGAGTTTTTCATTCACGACTATTCCTGTTACAATTTGGCGATTATGTTTTTTTAGAACCCGCGTTTTTTTTCTGTGTAATTCGAAGTTGTTTAATTTCAATTGATGATTTACAAAACAAATAATTTTTGAAATTTCCTTAGATTTTCTGAGTTTTCCTGAAATAGTAATGTCATCCGAGTAACGGGAATAATTTAATTGTCTTTTCGAGCAGTAGGTTAGAAGTACTTTGTCAAATTCATCAAGAATACAGTTTGCTAGAAAACCACTAGTAGGAGCGCCTTGGGGCAAAGAATTGTCTAGTGTAGTTAAATTTGTACTCTTTACTGTCAGTAGTTGGATTTCTTCTGCCGAATAGTTGAGATATTGAGCTGAATTCGATTTTGGTGTGTTACTCCAAATGTTTCGCCATATTTTTTGGACATTGTTTTTTTGAACCGAACCGAAGAAGTTATTGATATCCAATTTTATAAGCATTTCTTGATTTTTATGAAAATTTGCGTTTCGAATAACCGAAGAATGGGGTCGGTAGGCTGTAACCCCTCTAATCAATCCTACTTTCATTCCTTTGAAAAATGAAGTGTTTTGGTCAGGTTTTAGATTTTTTTTGATTTCAACAGCATGGTACAAAAATCGCAATAAACTTCGCTGAGCTATTTTCAATGGTTCAATAGGCTCATGAAGTATTCGTTTTCGTTTGT
>JBIIVA010000189.1:0-4616 GCA_044339705.1 Crocinitomicaceae bacterium | reverse complement strand
CGTTGTTCGAAGAACCGAATCACAGCCTTTGTTTGTTGAAAGCGTGTCGTAATAAATTCCAGCCGTGGTTTGATTTGAACCTCCCAGCAAAATACTTTCTCCTTGACAGATTTCTGCAGTCAGATTCGTCAAATAAACTGGATTGACAGTCAACGTTGTTCGAAGAACCGAATCACAGCCTTTGTTTGTTGAAAGCGTGTCGTAGTAAATTCCGGCTGTGGTTTGATTTGATCCACCTAACAAAATACTTTCACCTTGGCAGATTTCAGCGCTTAGATTCGTCAAATAAACTGGATTGACAGTTAAGGTTGTTCGTAAAACTGAATCACAGCCTTTGTTTGTTGAAAGTGTGTCGAAGTAAATTCCGGCTGTTGTTTGATTTGATCCACCCAACAAGATACTTTCTCCTTGGCAGATTTCAGCAGTTAGGTTGGTCAAATAAACTGGATTGACTGTTAACGTAGTTCTCAGAACTGAATCACAGCCTTTGTTTGTTGAAAGTGTATCGTAGTAAATTCCGGCTGTAGTTTGATTTGCACCACCCAACAATATACTCTCTCCTTGGCAGATTTCAGCACTTAGGTTGGTCAAATAAACTGGATTTACAGTAAGCGTAGTTCTCAGAACTGAATCACAGCCTTTATTGGTAGAAAGTGTATCGTAATAAATTCCGGCAGTCGTTTGATTTATACCGCCCAACAAAATACTTTCTCCTTGACATATTTCAGCAGTTAGATTTGTCAAATAAACGGGATTGACAGTTAAGGTAGTTCGAAGAACTGAATCACAGCCTTTGTTTGTAGAAAGTGTGTCGAAGTAAATTCCGGCTGTGGTTTGATTTGATCCTCCCAACAAAATGCTTCCTCCTTGACAGATTTCAGCAGTTAGGTTTGTTAAATACACCGGGTTAACAGTTAACGTGGTTCTAAAAACGGAGTCGCAGCCATAAGGCATAGGATAAGTTAGATCGTAGTTTCCTGCTGTTTTTCTATAAACTCCATTGATTAGCGCACTATCTCCTTGACAAATAGAAAGATTAACTTGATAAAATGGAGCCGGTATTACGGTTACATCTAAATGAATATTTGAAGCTAAGTTGTTACAGGGAGCAATTACATCAACTGAATATCTTCCAGATGTAAAAACAGTTATAGACTGGGTAGTTGCGCCCGTTGACCAAAGGTATGTTGGACTTTCAGGAGCTGTTAATACAACTGAATCCCCTTGACAAAAAGTCAAAGGTCCATCTGGTGTTATGATGTTTGGTGTTTCGTTTAGAACAATATTTACATTTTTTGTTTTAATAGCTCCTCCATTGGAAAGCAGACGTCCTTCAATAAACACATTTTCCAATATAGTTTCGGCACCATTTGCCGAGATGATTGTCCCTCGAAAAATCGAAAATGGCTGAATACCAACATTTCCGCCAATTAACCAAAAAATATTTCGGGCCTGAGCGCTATCCAAAAGAACAACATTGGAATACGAATTGGCATCGAAATTTCCTCCAACTTTCATGATAAAAACCGCATCCGGATTACCTTGTGCGTCAAAATAGAGTGTATCAGTAATTTTGGCATTCGATCCAAGGCAATACGTATGGGGCGTTAGACGAAGACCATAACCTAGTAGTGTTGGATGCAATAATTCAATATCACAGGCAACAGCATTCAGCTCGTTGTAGAGAGCCAAATTGTCAATCTCTCCTTGAATGGTCCACGCATCTGGCACATAGTGAATCATTCCATTTACACCAGCTGTATCAAAACCATCAACAATACCGCTGTTTGTACCTACATCACCAGTAATGATTGTAGTTCCCGTGTTTTTTATAGAACCGTTATCATTAAAAATGGAAAAACATCCGAGAGTAGCCACATTTGGATAATTCGGACCGATTAATTCAGGTAATCCACAACCCAATGGAATGAATGCTCGAACTCTATCTAGAATGATGGTCCCATTTTTTGTTAAAAATCGTCCCTCTAACTGAGCATTTGTTCCAAATGTAATGTTATCGTTGGTCAAACAATTTCCTTTCATAACAGCACCATTGGTTAAATTTGTTGTTCCATTGATAAGCCAAAAAACGCGACATGCTTGCGTTCCGTTAATCAAGATGACTTTTGAAAGTGCATTCGCCAATAGATTCCCTGAAACTTTTAGGATAAAACAGGCATTCGAATCTCCTTGCGCATCCAAATACAGATTCCCATTTATCGTTGCCGAACCTGTTATCCCATGAACTGCCGGACTTAATATTTGACCATTTCCAATTGTATTTCCAGGAAATGAAGTTGGTGTTTGCGCGGAAAGAGCATTGAATGCCGATATTAAACTCGATGCAGCAGCAGACGATGAGCCATCCGTATCGTGAAAGGTTCCATTGATGTTGTAGGAAAAACCCGATATCGCCCCTGAATTTGTTCCAATATCCCCGATAATTTTGGAATTTCCATTGTTTGAAATATTTCCGTTCGAAGTGAAGAAAACGTAGGAGTCTAAGGTGCCCAGCGAAGGTGCTACCTGACCCAATAGAATTGCCGACAAATTCATTGTCAGCAACGCTAAAAATGTGTATCGTATGTATTTTTTCATAACCTTTGATTTTAGTTCAAATGAATAGTAAGAGCAAAGTTAGATTCGCTCAAAAGCAATTATTTTGTAGATGTTCAATGTTGGTTTGTAGGAATCGCACTCCTTACAAATTCATTTATTCTGTTTGAAAAAATATATTGAACTAATTTTATGTTTCACAGAAAAAAATGGATTTATTTCTAACTTTTTAGGTTTATGATTTGTTAAAAAATCAGTAAATTAGAGTATTCGATTTGGGCAACGTAAACAACCTGTAAAATCAGTCACTTATTTTGAAAACTCACTCACATTTCAGTTTGAAATATGGCATCTTATCGCCAGAAGAAATTGTAGATTTAGCGATTGATTTGGGATACGACTCCGTTTTATTGACGGATATCAATACGACAGGTTCAGCGCTAGCATTCATTCGAGCTGCAAAGAAAAATGGAATCAGCCCACTTGTTGGAGCGGAGATTCGAAATGGAATGGAAATCATCGGAACCATCATTGCTAAAAATCTAGATGGATTCAACGAATTGAACGTTTTTCTTTCACAACATTTAATGAGTCAAAACGCATTTCCACAAACTTTTCCTTACTTTAAAAATTGCATTGTATCCTACCCGATTTCGAAACAAATAGTCGAATTAAAAGAAAATGAATACATTGATATTCAATTAAATGAATTAATTAATCTAAATTTTAAGTTTAAAAATATTGATCGATCCAAAGTGATCACTTTGCAACCAATGTCCTTCCGATCGAAGCGCGATTTCAATACGCATCGTTTACTTCGAGCCATTGCCAATAACACCTTGCTTTCTAAACTTCCCAAAGAAGAACAAACATCCGAAGATGAAAAGTTTTTACCGAAAGATGAATTCGAAAAAGCATTTGAAATTCATCCAGAAATACTGAATCAAACTCGATCTATTTTTGAAAGTTGTGAGATAGATTTTAAATTCGGCGATGAAGCCAGTCCACAAAACCCGATTTCATATACTGATTCAATAGAAAACGACAAAGCGCTTTTAAGAAAACTCTGTTTGGACGGACTTTCATTTCGATATCCGAAGATTACCGAACAAATTCGATCGCGCATCGATATGGAACTTGAAATAATCGCCGAGAAACAGTACCTTTCCTATTTTCTCATTGCTTGGGATTTTACGAGTTACGCTCGATCCAAAAACTATTTTTACGTTGGACGTGGCAGTGGCGCGAATAGTATTGTAGCATACTTACTTCGTATTACAGATGTTGATCCGCTTGAATTGGATCTGTATTTTGAGCGATTCATCAACCTTTACCGTAAGAATCCACCGGATTTCGACATTGATTTCTCATGGAAAGACCGAGATGATGTCGTTTCATATGTTTTTAAAAAATTCCCCAATTCAGCTTGGCTTTGCACCTACAACACGTTTCAATATCGTGCAGCAATCAGAGAATTAGGAAAAGTTTTTGGATTACCGAAAATGGAAATCGATGTTTTGTGTTCCGGAAAATATTCGCTTGATAAAGTCGATGAAATGTCAAAGCTCGTTTTGAAATATGCCAAATCAATTGAAGGGCTCCCCTCCTATTTGAGCGTTCATTCGGGCGGAATTGTAATAAGCGAAAAACCAATAACTCATTTCTCATCAACGTTTCTTCCGCCAAAAGGCTATCCAACAACGCAATTCTCCATGATGGAAGCCGAAGATGTTGGTTTATACAAATTTGATATTTTGAGTCAACGTGGCTTAGGGAAAATTGCTGAATGCTTGGAAATCATTTCGTATAATCAACCTCATGTAAAACCACATGACATTCACGACATCGCGTTTTTCAAGCAGGATAAAAAGATTGAAGAAATGCTGCTTCACGCCAAAGTACTCGGTTGTTTCTATGTGGAATCACCAGCAATGCGGATGCTGATGTTAAAGCTGAATGTTCGGACTTATTTAGAACTAGTCGCCGCAAGCTCGATCATTCGTCCAGGCGTTTCCCAATCAGGAATGATGCGGGAATACATCTTACGTCACAAAAATCCC
>JBIIVA010000188.1:0-4654 GCA_044339705.1 Crocinitomicaceae bacterium | reverse complement strand
CATATTGGCATATTCGTATATGCCTTAATGAACTGCGCCTAGATTCTAATCCTTTTCTGACTTTTTCAGCAGACCCTAATTAGTAAACCTTCAGAGGTTAATTCAGCCAAATGTCTATCTATTGAATTTGAATAATATTCCAAATCTGATCTCCGATAGACTTCGCCGAATTTTATATGTTGGTTTAATTGGTTCATTCAGTATTATACAATAAGTATGAATTGTTTTTTAATGAATGAAATAATTGGAAAAATACATTCAAATACAAAAGAAGAAATTAGACCAATTATTCCCTTTCCAAAATCTTCTATTATCATGAGGATTTTTTGGGTGAGCAGATGGGGTAATGTTTGCTTATTTTGCTTAATTCGGATTGGTAAGAATAATTAAGCAAAATCCTTTTTTATTTATGGTAAAATGGTCAATAAAAAACAAAACCCCCATATAATAGGGGGGTTCAGGTGTTTTCAAGAGGTCTCAAGCAGATTCGAACTGCTGTAGACGGTTTTGCAGACCGGTGCCTAGCCGCTCGGCCATGAGACCACTGGCCACAAATATAATAAATTCATTGTGAATTCTACTCTAAAATCAGTTTTTGAACAAACGAATTATTATTTTGAGTGATTTGAACGAAATAATTACCCCTATTCAAGAAAGATAAATCCATGGTTAAGAATCCTGAAACATTCGTTTTGATAAAAACATTTCTGCCCATCAAATCAATAATAGACAGGCTATAGTTTTCTTTAAATTCAGGTGTTACGTTCAAAATAGAATTGGCAGGGTTTGGAAAAATAGAAAAACTAGATTTCTTTATTTCAGAAATCTCGGATGTAGGACATACTTCATCAACTGGCGAGCCGTCGCAGTAATCAATTGGATAAAGAAAAACCGATTGCAATGGAGCATTTTCAGGTTGAAGGATTGCATCCGTACAACCTATTTGTTTGATTAAGAAATCACGGAAAAAATTAACTGTTGTATCGAGATAAGCGGCATTCGCTGCAGTATTCCCTCCATATGGAACGTGCGGAGCGCCCGGAAACGTATAAAACTGGTTTTCAACACCAACTGCACAGGCGCGTTCATGAAGCATTCGGCTACCATCCAAATACATTAATGGAGTCCCCGGATTCACAATCCCTCGGTTATACTTTACAGTACCATCATTTGTGCCGTGAATTGACGCCAAGGGTACATCTCCAGATTCTAACCAGCTATAACGAGCCAAAGCTCCACAGCCATTCAATACACCTTTCACTTTTGAGGAGTATCCCGGATTTCCACTGCTTCCTTCTAATCCACCTAATTGTGTTATTGTTGCTTGGTTTAAATAATCTGAAACCTCACATTCTTTATCAAGATAAGCTAAATGCAGCGCGGTAATTGCCCCAGCTGAACTTCCTCCAACAAAAATCCGATTCGTATCAATTTTATAGGTATTTGTAGTTTGACGATCTTTATAAAAAAAACGAACGGCTGCTCTTAGATCCTGAACGGCTCTTACTACCGCCTTAACAGCATTTGCAGAGTCTATTGGAAAAAAACCTAAACGATAATCAATTGACGCGCACACATAGCCTTTTTTGGCAAACATTTGAGAAAATGCAACCATATCACCATCTGTCTTTGTTCCAACCTGAAAACTACCTCCATGAACCCAAATGATTAGAGGTCTGGCAGAAATTGTGTCACCTGTTGGCTCGTAAAAGTCTAATTTTAAAATTGTATTTGCGCCACTGAACGAATTGTTTTGACCATATACAACGTTACTAGTAAGAGTATAGTTAGCGAAAACATCTGATGCATAACGACCTGTTGCGCATGGAGACTGTGAAATTCCAATGGCAGAGATTAAGAAACTTAATGCAAGTGTAATTTTTTTCATAGTTCAAAAGATTAATTTAAGGGAAAAAAGTTGCGTTGTAGGCATTTGCATCCACGAGTGGAATTCGTGCCTTGTATTTTTGATTTATCGATTTTAAAAACTCATTAGCTAAAAGTGCATTACCTTTGGCATTCAAATGGATTCCATCGAGTGAATATGCACCACCGGAGACAAACCTAGAACTCATCGTAACACCATTGTAGGCAAAACCTGATTTAAGCTGTTTGGAAAATACATCCAGATTAACAATTGCCAAACCATATTGGCTTGCTAAGGAACGAATTACCATGTTATAGGAGGCAATTTTGTCACGTAAATAATTCATCTCTTCCAGGTCCAAAACAAATTCATCTCGAATTGGAAACAATACCCCCATTTGGTTGCATTTCACAGAGTCCAACGGAAGACTTAAAAGAAGAAGTTCAGTTGAAAGAATTTGGCGCACTGCAAATTGATTGGCTGATGAATCAACGATCATAAAAGGATTACTTCCAACATTAAAATAAAAACCAAGCGGATTGTATATCGCATTCAACGTTGTGTTATTCGCCTCATCAAGTGTTAATCCGTTCCACGGAATAGTTGTAAAATAAGGCATTTCACTCACATCAGGGATGGTTGCAATCACCCCTTTCGCCCCGTTTGAAGTGGCTGCATCAAGAATTGCTTTGTAATCATTTTCAAAAGAACCCGTAGATGGCAAATTATCGACAGTGCCACCCGACTTTGCGTATTCCAAAACGTCATCAACACCTAAATAAAGAGAAAAGAATGTAGGCTGATTTGCAAAAGCGTCACTTAAAAGTGTTGAAGAAGATGATGAGCACATTCTCCCGAAAAATGGATTCGATGTAGGGAGCGTATTACTAAAAACTTGAGATAATTTTAGTCCGGGAATTCCAAAGTTTCCAAACGGCGAATTGGAGTTGTAAACATTTTGGCCAAAAACACTTGGGTCGCCTGTTTCAGAAATTCGAACAGGAGAAAGCGATGTTACTCCTTTACAATCTGTTTTATAACCTAATCTCAATGGTGCAAGTAAATTCGTGCTAATGCCAATTGATTGCTGACTCAAATAAGGTTGATTGAAGTTTCCGCCTCCAACCAGAGCAAATTGTTTTGCAAGAATATTAGGTAATGAATTTTCCTGCCCTTCAAAATAAAGTCCATCATTCATGTAACCTGCAACTTGTCCTCCTCCGATCATCACAAATCGTGTAGGATCCATTTCTCCTTTTGAAAATTCTTCCGGTTCGAATTTTGGCTTACAAGAGGAAAACAGCATCATAAATGCTGAAAGTGAAAGAAGTAACTGAACTAATAGTCTCATAATTAAAATTTGTAAACAAAAGCTATTCCGGGTGCTAATGCAATCGTTCTGAAAGTGCCGTTTAGATTGGTTTCATAATTTCGATCGGCTCTTTTTAACTTGGTGTAATAAATCGATCCATCCATCGAGAAATGTTCTCCAATTGAATAACTTAATCCGAATGTTGCGTAGGCTCGATTGGCATCAGGCGTTTCAGGTGTAACATATCCATTTTGAACTGGTGAAAAACCAAATCCACCTCCAGCTCGTAATTCCAGATTCTTAAGCGCTTGATATGCAACCCCTCCTCGAAAAGCGAAAATATTCTTGTAATTTCTTGGAGATTTGGTGTCGAGTAATGACGTTGTATTCTTAGCGTAATCAAAGGCCAGAGTATCATAGACCTTCCATCCTACGTGGTTTATATCTAAAGCGAATTTTATCTTTTCGGACGGTTTGTAGGCGAATCCCAATGTGGTTACTTGTGGTAGTGGAAGCCCTCCTGTAAAAGTGCTATCCGGGAAATTTGCATTTAAAGATTCAGGCACTGTAAATGTCGCATTTCCATTGTTCAAATTCATTTGGACTTTAGATCGATAATTAATACCGATTGAAAATTTATCCGACACATCATAATGAATACCGCAGTTATATCCGACACCAATGGCTTTCCCTGCTAATTCAGCATAACCATAATTACCCAAACTATCCTGGACGGGAATATCTTTTTGAAGATTAACATTTCCCGTGCTCAAAACAAAACCTGCACCGATCCCGATTTTGTCATTCACTTTGTATGAAATAGTTGGTTGAATAAAAATGGCTTTTAACTCAAGACGTGTAAGTGCAAATCTTCCAATCCAATTTTTCTCCCACTGAACAGTGCTGCCAAATGGAGTGTATACAGCGAGGCCATATTTCAGAGATTCTATTTTTTTATTGCTGAAAAGAAAATAGGCCGAAAACGGCGTTCCAACCGGATTTTCAGTTCGATAACTTTGACCCGTTGCAGAATCTACATAAAGGACATTCGCAAAAATTGGTGTTACGGCAAGATTTATGGAAGATTCTTTAGCAAAAGCTGTTGATCCTGGATTAAAAAATAAACTAGCTCCATCTTGATAGAGAGCTGTTCCTGCTAATCCCATTCCTTGTTGTTTCTGACCTTGGAAATTCACCTGAAATCCCTGGGAAAAGGAGCAAATCGATAGAGCTAAAATGGCAAAGGCCGCAAAAAAGTTTTTCATTTAAAGGAATGATGCTCCTCAAATGTAATAAAAAAAATTAACAATTTTTTTAAAATTTTAATCGTGACAAAGTCCTTGAACAACATGAAAGGTATCATGCGCCTCTGCAATTTTCTTTTTTAACACATCATCCTTTTCTTTTTTAGAATTCAATTTGTGAATTTCTGTGCATTGTTTCTCGAGTTTCGTGAGTGCGATTACAATAGGTTC
>JBIIVA010000187.1:0-4667 GCA_044339705.1 Crocinitomicaceae bacterium | reverse complement strand
TTGTGGATTATCAATCTCCATTTAATGGTGGTCAAACCTGCGTTCGGGATGTGATTGAGCAAACCCTTCGTGTTCAAGGAAAATGGCTGAGTGATTTGGCGTTTGAGTGGTGATTTTTTAACATCTTAGGAATTACGAATTGCTAAAAAAAACAGTAGTTCGAAATTTGCCCGTTTGAAACTAGCAATTAAATCGTTCGCAACTAATATTTCCTAGTAGTTTACATTTAACTTAGAATCAAAGCACTTTAAACTCCACTCTTCTGTTTGTGGCTTTATTCTCAACTGATGTATTTGGAACTGCAGGTTTTGTTTCTCCTAATCCCTTTGCTGAAAGGCGCTCACTTTTTACTCCTTTTGAAATCAAGTAAGTAACAACCGCTTTTGCTCGATCATCTGATAATTTGAGATTTAGTTCATCAGACCCATCAGAATCAGTATGACCATTAATTTCAATTTTCAACTCTGGTTGATTGCCCAAAAGTTTAAGTAAATTATCAAGTTCAGCATACGATTCAGGCATTAACACACTTTTGTTCACTTCAAAAAATAAATTATTCAATCGAATAGCCTGACCTTTTTCCACTGGATTAAGAAATAAGTCACGATTAATTTCTTTATATTCTGTCAAGTCTTTCAAATCAATGTTTTCAGATAATGCATAAAAACCATTTTTTTCGGCAAGAAAACTATATTTTTTACCTTTTTGTAAAACGATTTTAAATGCTCCGGTATTCTCATCGGTCACAGCGATTCCTAATTCCTTATTTTCGTTCAAATCGTAATATTTAATTTGAGCGGACATGGGTTGTTTAGTAACATTGTTGAGAACCTTTCCTGACAATAGGATAACAGGATCAACTTCAGCTTGGTTTTTAACGCGATGAATATCACCATTAGAGGATAAATAAGCATAATCACCTTTTGCTGACATAAAATAGCCAATCTGGGAGGCCCAAGTGTTGATATTCGGTCCTAAATTTTCTGGAACAGACCAATTAGTCCAACTGTCATCTAATCGTCTACTCACAAAAACATCATAACCTCCATATCCCTTATGTGCCGTGGAACTGAAAAATAAAGTCTTACCATCAGCAGCTAAAAATGGGGTAACATCTGGTCCAACTGAATTAATAACTTCACCCATATTTAAGGGTTCGGACCACGAATCGTCAGCGTTTAAGAAACTCACATGTAAATCTTGGTCTCCTAATCCCTTATCCGATTTAACTGCCAAAATCATTGTTTTATTATCTGTTGCTATGAAAAAAGATACATATTGTGCTTTGTTTACAAAATTTTTAATCGTTTGATTTTTGGGCATCGAAAATATTCCTTCACTATTCCGTTTTGTAATTGATATTCCAGCGCCATTAATTTCTCCTTTTTCATCGTATTGATTCGCAAGAACAAGCATGTTGTTATCCGGAGAACAAGCAATGACAAAATTGTTTTTTTTAGTATTGATAGGTCTGCCAATGTTATTCAAGGCTCCCCACTTTCCATCGCTGCCAACAGTTGAATATACAACATCATTTGCATCATCTTTTCCTCCAACATTAGTTGGATCATTCCAATTAATGCAATAGAGCGTTCTGCCATCCGGAGAAATTACAGGTTGTGTTTTATCGTATATTCCATTCCATTCTTCACCAATATTCTCCAGTTTGATGGAGGCATCGATATTCTTTACCAAATTGATAGGCCTATTTTCGTACTTAATGACTTTAATTCGGTTGACTTGAACTTTCATGAAATCCTGCACATAAATTGCAAATTCATTCCCGAAATATCGCCAAAAGCCATTTTCATAGATTGTAACATCATTAATAAGAATCCGAAAGTGATGTCCTATTTTAATTACTTTGAGTTTATTCATCATTTTACTGGGATTGACTATGCTGGAATTTGGAATCCAGGACACAAAATCAGACCATTTGGAATCTTTGATATAAGATACTTTGTAGTTTTGATTTGCCGTTATTAAAACAAAGTTTTTCCACGTATAATTCCCGGCCCATTTCAATCCATAACCATAATTATCACTACCCGACAAATGCGTTAACCAAACTTCCATTTCATAATCATCAGTATCTACATCTAACCCATTGACTTGAAAATCAGATAGTTTAAATAATGTGGTATTATTGTCAATTTCAAAACCATTTTTTGTGTTCCTTTTGTTTATTTCCGGGGATTTTTCAGGTTGTAAAATGGAAACGTCGCCTTTAAATTCTTCATCTAAAACTACTTGTTGTGCTGTTAACAAAAATGGGAATGACAAAAAGTAAAGAAAAATCAAATGGTACTTCATCTTTTAAAAGTTATTAATTAATACCAGCAAATTTATTGAAAATCAATCAAGTATTTCAGTAGGAAGTTCTTCATATTCAGTTTATTAAACTTAAAACTATTCGGTCAATTTCACTTTTCAAGTTGCTCTTTAAACCATTTACCCGAGTCTTTCAAAAAGCGTTTTTGCGTTTTGTAATCCAAATAAACTAATCCAAATCGTGGTTCATACCCTTCAGTCCATTCAAAATTATCGGTCAAACTCCAAACTAAATAACCTGTAATCGGAATCCCTTCATTTTTTGCTTTTAAAACCTGTCCTAAATAATTTCGGAAGAAATCTATTCGTGCTTGATCATGAATTTGATTGTCAACTAACGTGTCTTTTACACAAACTCCATTTTCAGTAATTACAATGTTTTTTATCGATTTATATTGAGTAAACTGCTTCAAAATACGATAAATTCCTTCTGGGTAAATTTCAAATCCCATTTCATTAAATGTAACGCTCCGGTGTTTGGCACTTATTTGTTTGCCCCAAACTAAGGGAATTAATGGTGATCGTTTAACAACAACACGGAAATAGTTTTGAAGACCTATGAAATCGAAATCAAATTTGACTAATTCATCATCTCCGGGTAATTTGTATTTGTTTATTTTCTTAAGAAACCGAAGATCGTTTGTTGGATAACCCATGCCGAGTGAAGGCTCAATATACAATCGGTTTAACATAGCATCCATTCTTTTTACGGCCTTTGTATGCTTGGACTTTCCGTTAAAAGCATCAACTGATGAACAACTAAATGTTGTACCTATTGTTGCATCGGGAATGTTTTTTCGCAGTGTTCGTCCGCCTTCTGCAAGTGCAAGACAACTGTAATGTGTAGCTTTCAAAAATGCTTTAACATTGCGTTTACCCGGAGCGTGATAACCAACTAGATATCCAAGACCTAAAAAAGCTGCCGGCTCATTGAAAACCATCCAATGTTTTACTTTAGGACCAAATTCATTTGCGCATAGTTTAGTATACTCTCTAAACCAATCTATAACTTTTCGGTTCGCCCAACCACCCTGATTTTGAAGAGCTTGTGGTAGGTCCCAATGATACAAGGTAACCCATGGCTGCAGTCCTTGTCGTAAACACTCATCGATTACCTGATGATAAAATTCGATTCCTTTTGGATTGATTTCACCGGTGCCCTTTGGCAAAATACGAGACCACGAAATTGAAAACCGAAAAACATCAAAATTCATGTCTTTCGCAAGCTGAATATCTTCTTTATAATGATGATAAAAGTCTGTTGCGATGTTTCCGTTTTCGCCTTTTTTAATTTTGCCTTTTTGAGAAAACACATCCCAAATAGAAATACCACGGCCGTCCTCATTCCATGCGCCTTCCGTTTGATATGCAGCTGAGGCCGTTCCCCATAGAAAATCTGAACCAAAAGATTGAAATAATTGATAATCAGAACTATCGATAACCTGTGCATATTGCAGGTTGACAAATGAAAGGAAAATCAATAGAAAACGCATCGATTTAAATTCTATTCTACATCAAATATAAGCTCAGAAACAACTTGATCTTGAAAATAGGATTTCGCTAAACGAAGTAAATCAGCTGACGTAATTTTATCTATTTCTTGGTGAATTTCATCAATTGTATCAATTTGATTGAACGCTAACATGCTCTTTCCAAGCCCCTGCATCAGGCCATTATTAGAATCCATACCTAGAGCAAGATGTCCTTTGAATTGTTCTTTGGCTCGTTTCAATTGAACAGAACTCAGTTCACGCGAACTGATTAAATTCAATTCCTTGTAAATCAAATCTTTTGCACGATCAATGTTCTTTCCTTCGCATCCAAAATAAATTTGCCAAAAACCAGTGTCAACGAAAGAAGAATAACTGGCCTCAACGGAATAAGCCAACCCGTATTTTTCACGAACAGATAGATTTAATCTTGAATTTAGCGCGGGCCCTCCTAAGATATTGATGAGCAAAGACATTCCAATTCTGTCATCACTTTTATAACTAGGTGCAATTCCACCCAAAATGGCATGTGCTTGATAGTTCGCTTCGGTGGTTCGAATCTTAAACGGCTTGTATTCTGAGAAAATATCAATCTGTGATCGATCGGCCGTTTTCTTTATATTCGCCAAGTTTTTTTCGAGCAAAGCTTCCAATCGTTTGAAAGTCACATTTCCAACGAAAGAAACAACCAAATTATCTGCTGTAAAATACGTTTCAACGTAATTTTTCAAATCGGAATGTTTGAAGCCTTCCACGCTTTCTTTGGTGCCTAAAATATTATTTCCAAGTGGATGATTTTTGAAAAGTGCCGCTTCGAAATCATCAAAAATTTTATCAGATGGACTA
>JBIIVA010000186.1:0-4671 GCA_044339705.1 Crocinitomicaceae bacterium | reverse complement strand
ATCTGTGTAATAATTACTAATTCCAACTGCCGGATTTTGCGAACTGCCATATCCCAATAAATCACAATGATTGAAGTTAAAATCCCCACCTTCCAAAACCAATAAGGCATGTGTTCCATTTTTTGCAATGATGCAATTTTCAGCTTTTACTTTCGATCCTGAATAAATAAATACCCCATATCGAGCCTGATTTTCAATAATTGTATTCGTTAATGTCAGCGTGTAACTAGAATTGCTGGGATCTTCCGAAAATAAATGTATTCCCGATGTGCCGTTTTTTATTATGGCATAGTCAATTGTACTCGGCAGGGCTTCATGAAAATAAATTCCGTAATACTGACCACTGACATTATCGTAATCAGGTTCTAATCGATCGCCTTGAAAAACAACCTCATTTCCAGATTGTCCTAGAATATTTAATGCGGATTTATACACATAAAGTAAGGCATTTTTATGCAAGTGAACTTGCGTTCCCGCTTGAATGGTGAGACTTTTGGCAGAATCGACTGCTGCATAACCATAAATTACATGTGGTTTGTCATTTGGCCAGGTTCCTTCATTTAAATCCTTGTAGTGAAAATACGCATCCTGACCCCAAACAGCTAATTTTACATATTGGTCAACTCCATTAGTTCTGAATCGTATTGAATCCTCCACAATCATTGGTAAGATTCCACCATTAACGTTCAACGTAACCTCAACAAACGCATAGAGACTATCTTTGGCAAGAACTTCAATGTCGTTCATTTTTAGACCCATGATACCGTCAATGTTCATCCTAAATGGAGAATTTTCACCTCCCATCAATTCGATTTCTTCAATTTTTACGGATTTATTTTCACGATTGTAGATTTTAAACTGTTTTGTTGTCGACCCAATGGTTGTGAAAACCGTATCAAACACCAACGTATCAACTGAAAATTCGAGATTCTTTTTAGAAAGCAATCCTTTTTTCTTACAACTTCCCAATGAAAGCGCAAAAAACAGAAATAGAAATGATAAAAAGAGCGTTTTCATGAATGATATGAATTATCAACGAACAAAACTACGTTTTATTAGCTGAATTTGATAAAAAGAAATGTTACTGTCTTGGTTTAAAAAGAAAAGTCGCTTGAAAGAGCGACTTTTCCTAAAACTATGAAAAAAATACTACTGCTTTATTATCCGTTCGAAGAACTCTTTTTCAGAATTGTAGATTCGAATAATATAAGCTCCGTTTGCTAAATCACCTACAAAAATTACTTGATTATTTAACAGTCCATTTAAAACGATTTGCCCAGTTGAATTAAGAATTTCGAAATTCGATATCGAATTATCGTTCAGTTTTACAGTGAGTAAATCAAACGTTGGATTTGGAAATATTGAGAATTCAATTTTATTTTCTTCGATTCCAACGCAAGACTCAACGGTAACAATTACCGAATCTGTTGCTTGACAGCCATTTTGTGCAGTTGTAGTCACTGAATAGGTTCCTGATGTATTTACCGATGTAAATGGTGTAGTTGCGCCATTGCTCCATTCAACTTCAGCTCCGTTTCCGGTTGCATTAAGCGTAACAGGGAAATCATATTCGCAAACTGTTATGTCATTTCCTGCATTGACATTTGGTGCAGTTAATACTTGAACTTGCACTGTATCGGTGGATTCACAATTATTAGCATTTATTACAGTAACAGTGTATGATCCAGCTTGAGAAACTTGAATTTGTTGAGTAGTTTGACCTGTCGACCATAAGTAGCTCAATTGATTACCTGTTGATTGAACTGATAAAGTTGCTGGTAAATCATTTGAACAAATGGATTGATTAGATCCTAAATCAGCACCTGGCAATGAAAATAAGGTTACTGAGACTGTATCAATGTCCAAGCAGTTATTGACATCACTTACTGTAATTATATAAGAACCAGGGCTATTAACTTGAATACTCTGTGAAGTTTCACCCGTATTCCAAGAAGCAGTTGAAATTGCTTGATTTACGTTGTAAAATAAAGTTACAGGGACTTCGTTTTGACATACTTGAATATCATTTCCTAAACTCACAGTTGGCGCTTGGTATATAGTAACAGTTATTTGATCAGTATTTGTACACCCATTAGCATCTGTTCCGCTAACACTAAAAGTTGATGTTTGATTCAAAACAAAAGATTGACCATCAATCACGGTATTTGACCAAATATAAGAGTTTCCACCTGATGCGGTTAATGTAATCGTTTCATTGCTACATGCTGTGAAGTCTGATCCTGCATTTATTTGTGGTAAGCCATTTACAATTACGAGCACTGTATCCATAGAAGAACAGCCTGTTTGTGTGTCTGTACCAGTTACAACATAACTTGTACTTGAAGAATTTGTTCCAGTGACAACATTTAAAGAAGATGTATTTACTCCATTATTCCAAACATAATTTGTTGCTCCAGTTGCAGTTAAGGTTACGTTCGTTCCACCACAGACTGTTTGATCTGAACCAGCAGATACTGAAGGTGGCACTATTGAAGTTACAGTGAGTATAACCGTTGTATCTACGCAACCTAATGTTGAATTTGAAACACGAACTGAATAATTACCAGCTTGATTTGCCAAATAGGTATTTCCTGTGGCATTTGGAATAGTATTTCCATTGAATAACCACTCGTAGGAAACAGAAGCCGTATTGGTAACAGTTAATTGTGTGGATTGATTTGGACAAATTGTCAAGTCATTTGATGTAATAGGAGCTCCAGAGACCTCAGCACACGTGTTTACTTGGTAAATTGACAACGTTGAACTTATTTCATTGGCAAGAATTACCAATGTATTTCCATTTGGTGATTCAGCAGCTGGAATAATAATAATTCCTTCCGCTCCTAAATCTGGACCACTTACTGTAGTGGAACGATTATTCGCATAACCAACGAATACTGGTGCAGATGGATTATCCACATTAAACATCATTACACCACCAATTCTTTCCAAAGAAACGAATGCATAAGTTGAACCGTTGATAGCAGAAACTGCAACACCTTCTGGCTCAGGTCCTTTGTCGTCACTTCGGTTTTTAAGTGCAGGAACTCCTGTTGTGTTTGATGCATTGAATATCGCTCCAAAAGTTGGATGGTTGGCAGTAATTTGTTCAATTAAATCCTTCGAGTCATAAACCAATGATCCAGTTTGTGCATTCCAAATTGAGTAGGAACGACCTCCCAACACATGTAATTCATCATAATCGCCATCACCATCCGTATCGCCAGAGTACTTCAAAGCACTCAATCGACCTAAAAACTTATTATTTCTTAAAATAGATTGATCAGGAAATGCAGTAGGATCCAATACATTGTTGAAAGTTGAAGAAGAAATTCTGTTGGCATCAACTACATTACCAAATTCTCTTGAGTCACCTTCATTCGCAGTAAATAATAATCCTTGGCCACCTATTGTTTTGTAAACCATCGCATCTGGCATAAAAGCACCTTTTATCGGTAAATTTCCTGTAATTAAGACAGCACCACTTTGATCAGATGCATCCATAGCATTTCCAGATGCACCATTATAGGATGAATAACCCAAAGCACTTAATGATACAATCGTGTTAGTCGCCAAATCAATTGTGACTAAAGCATTATTTTCTTGCAATGTCACATACGCCTTCGAATTATCTTCAGAAACAGCAATGTATTCAGGTTCAAAATCTTGAGCAACCGAAGCCGAAGTTGAGAAAACACGAATGCCTTGTGCACGTAATGCTGTCTCCTGACCATTAAAACTTGTGAAACCGATATTCGTGACATTGGCATTGGTTAATGCTGCGTAACCAGGTGTTAAATCAATTACCGATACGGATCCAACTGGGTCGTTGGCATAAGTTGCATCGGGCTCCCCTTCGTTTGCTGTAAGTAACTTTGTATAATTTCGATCGAAAGTGATCATATCAGGCATAGCACCTACTTCAACCTGGTTGATGTAATTTCCATTGTAATCAAAGAAAACGACCTTTCCATTATTTTGCGCGGGAACGGATTCGATAGCACAAGCAATAATACTGTCATGAGCTACTATTGAATTTATACCACCATATGTCGATATGTTAATAGATGAAATCGCAACTGGTGCTGCTGGGTTAGCAAAATTTACAATATCCAACTTTCCAGCGATACTATTCGCAATGTACAAACGATCAACGCTTGGATCAAAAGCGACAATCTCAGCTGAATTTGTTCCGGCTGTTCCATTTGAATAAGAACTTAAAAGGTTTAGGTTTAATTCATTGGTTGGTGTTGGTGCAATATAGTCGTTATCCTTGATGAAAATAATTTGATAATTATTGGTTGATGAAATGTTTGCATTTACCCCGGAAAGAATTTTAACCACAATTCTCTCTGCTTTTTCAGCTAAAGCATCATCAATAATTGTAATTGGAAGATTTGTAACACCATTTGTATTGGCTGGTATTGTTAATGTATTTGTCCATGTATAATCTACATTTTCAGTAGCATCAGAATAAACAGACAAACCAAAAGTTAGATTTATTGCTGCTGTATTTGCATTGGCCACAGTTACAGGGACATTAATTGATCCAATGTTCTCATTGTATTGAGCAAAATTACTCGCTGAGGCAATTGATACATCTGCCAATCCTTGGAATGAAACATTGTCAAACCTCCACGTTCCTGCTGTTGCTATCAAGGTTGGATTTGA
>JBIIVA010000185.1:0-4732 GCA_044339705.1 Crocinitomicaceae bacterium | reverse complement strand
AGGCGACAGCCTGAGCATGAGAACAAAAGCACGCGGCTCCTAGACCGAGTGTTCCGAAGGAAACGCCTTATGAAAGTTGAAATGCAGTTTTTGCCTTACTTTTTTCTGCTATGGCGAAAAAGTAAAAGAGCCCAAAAAAACGAATTACCCCCCCCTTATTTCGCACTTATTAACACTGGAAATTTTTCAAAGAAAAGAAAACCAATTTTGTCCCACTTTTTGGTGAAATCATTTTCATTTATATCATTGATAATCAATATATAAAATTCAATAACACTTACTTAATTTGTATTAAATCAAAACTTTTTTTTCAACATAAGCGTTTTTTCGACACTAACTAATTGCAAAACTGAAAAAATATATTTATTTTTCGATGCTAAAATCCAACAAAACAGCTATTAATGAATGAAATAAACCGTTCTTTTCGGATTGATTTCTCACTCAAAAACAACTCTTTACCCGTTTTTGCGTTCTTTCATTTTGCGTTGATGGCATTTTTGCAACCCAATTTTAACCCCTTTATTAACAACCCCATTGCTTAACTACTTAATAACCTTGGTTATGAAAAAAACTACCCAAACATCCAAGTTTACCTCGATTAACAACCAACCCAACCCAACTTCCGCATCAAGCGAAACGAAAAAACACCTTTCTGGCTTTTCTTCGGTGGCTTTTAGCTTGGGAAAACAGGTGAGAATCGTTTCACTTTTGCTTATTGTACTTTTTCTATTTAGTACGAAGGGGTGGGGGCAATCGGTTTTTGATTGGTTCGATACTGCACCTGATGGAAACTGGAGAAGAGGAGCAGATGGCGCAAGATGGACCGGAGGACTTTGGGATGAACCTGGTTTTGGTGTTCTGAGGTTTAATAATAATCACCAGTTAACCATGACTAATAATGTTGCAGGAACTTATTCTCAACATTCAATCATCTTTGGATCATCAAATACTTCAAACAGAACCATTGCTGGTAATGGCAGTGGTAATACTGTTAGGTTTTATGATAATGGTGGAACTGATCCCAAAATTGAAAATCAATCTACAGGAAGTCACACCATTAATTTTAACATTGAGGGAGATGGTACAACAGATCCTTTGGAGATGAATCCTACAAGCGGTAACTTAACCTTTGGAGGAACAGTTAATAATCAGGGTACTGACATATTTGTATTTGGAAACAATGCAAAAACAATTACATATAATGGAGCTATTTCAGGAGCTGGTAAATTTATTATTAAACAAAACAGTAAAGCTGTATTTAATGCTACAAATACTTATACCGGTAACACAGAGCTTGATGCAGGGGAATTATTTATTGGCACCACTGGAGATGCTATTGCAAGCAGTAGCTCTATTTTTCTTGGTAATGGCGGGTCTTTGGGAAATGTTACAAAAATTTTCTTGTCCCGTTCAGCGGGCGGAACTACTTTTTCCAGAGTCATCAACGTAAACAATGGAAATGCTTCTACCCGTTTTTTGGGCGGGTTGAATAGTTCCGGAACCAATACTTTTTCCGGTGCCATATATATTGGAAACACACAGCCATTGAATCTTGAAGCAGTCACCTCCGGCGGTGTAACAGACTTTACAGGGCAAATACGTTTGTCAAGTAGTACGGTTGCAACATCTGCCACTGTAACCGTTCTTGGTCAGGGTATCATACAATTATCTGCAGCGAATGGTTATACAGGAACTACCACGATCAATAGCGGTGCTACTTTAAAATTAGGAATTAGTTCAACTGCGAGTGCAACGGGGCCCTTAGGAGCTGCTTCTTCCGGCACTACTGTATCATCCGGAGGGGTTTTGGATTTGAATGGTTTTTCATTAACAAGTGTTGCAGTAGAACCTTTAACGATAAGCGGAACGGGTATTTCAAATGGAGGTGCTTTGATTAATTCCGGTGTTTCAACCTCAACTTTAAATGGTCCAGCTTCTCTTGCCGCAGATGCAAGTATTGGAGGAAGCGGAAATATAAAGCTGAGTGCTAGTACAGCAATAATATCCGGCGGGAACAGTTTGACCAAAATAGGCGCAGGTACGCTTACTTTAGACGCTGTAAATACTTTTGGAGGTGCAGGTAAAACATTTACAATTCAGCAAGGAACGGTTGCCATAACCTCTTTTACAGATAATTTAGGTAACACCAGCAATACAATTATTCTTGGCGGTAGTTCAACTTCTGGCACTTTAGATTTTACTCCATCAACAGGCAATGTAAGCAGGACATTTACTATTGCCAGCGGTGGAGGAACATTTAAGAGTAACGGATCGGGTGTCCCAACTTTTGCACACGGTGGCGGCGCCAACACCATTACTTTGAATGGTAATTTGACGCTTAATTGTGCAGGCTCAGGCAATATGATATTTAATTGCAATATTTCTGGTGCCGGAGGTATCATCGTCAACAGTTCAGGTGCAGGAAACATATTGATGCAACCTGCATCCGCCGGATCTTCCACCTATACGGGTGACACGAGGATTACTTCCGGTAGGTTAAACTTAAGCGCTGCCAATCTCATTTCCAATAGTTCTGATTTAGTAATGGATGGTGGTACTTTTGGTACTTCTTTATCCGGCGTAGGGTTCAGCGAAACAATGGATATGCTGCACCTAACCGCCAGTTCAACCATTGCCTTAGGAACAGGGTCGCATACACTTACATTTTCTGCCAGCAATTCTGCTACCTGGACACCAGGTGCTACACTAACTATTACAGGTTGGACGGGAACAGCCGGAGCAACCGGAAGCGCTGGTAAAATATTTGTTGGCGTAGGTGGTCTTGATCAAACACAATTGGATGCAATTTCTTTTAGTGGCTATTCTGCCGGAGCTACCCTTTTATTATCCGGAGAAATTGTTCCAAATAATATCGTTACAATTACTTCTACAACTACGGGTGGTTTCTGGGACGCTACATCTACTTGGGTAGGTGGCGTAGTCCCGGTCTTGGCTAATAATGTCAGGATTCAAGACGGAGCAACCGTAACTGTAAGGTCTGACGTTTCCTGCAGGCAACTTGAAATGACATATGTGGCATCCGGAACATCTTCTTATACATCAACACTTACTGTTAATTCAGGATTCACACTTGCCGTGACCAATTCCGTTTTCGTAACAACAGAAGACAATCGAAATAAAACTGTTAATATTTCAGGTGCAGGAACTTTGTCTTCTGGATCTATTTCGCTGGGAACCAACATCACACCTGTATTTGATAAATCAAATACACTCAATTCAACCATTTCAAACTGGACAAGTAGTGGTACATTGAGTATTTATGGAAATGACAATGGAGGAAGTGAGCATCGTGCTACTTTCAATTTACAATCCGGTACTTTAACAGTTGCCGGCGTTTCACAGACCGTAGAGGGAGATTCTGAAGCAACATTTACAACCGCCAGTGCTCCTCAATCCGGAACATTAAACCTGACCGGAGCAACACCATTCACACTATCAGGTTCGCCAACCACTGCGCTCAACGGAACAACAGCAACGGTATCATACCAACGAGCGGGAGATCAAACCGTTTTGGCAACTACATACAGAAATCTGACCATTGCTAATTCAGGATTGAAAACTACTGGTGGTGCATTCACTGTATTGGGTACTTTAACTGTAAACTCAGGAGCTACCCTCGCAGTAGGTCATACAGTTACTACTTCAAGTACAGCATCAATTAACGGAACTTTTCAAATTAATTCCGGTGGTGCTATTTCTGCTGCACCAACCTATGGAGCAAGTTCTACATTGATCTACAATAGTGGTGGTTCATACAACAGAGGCATCGAATGGACTACTGCGACAAGTGGGGCCGGATATCCTGCCAATGTTCAGATATCGAACCCCGGAACTACAACGACATTGAATATGCTTACATCTGCTGCACAATGTTCGGGTAATCTAACACTTGATGCTAGTACGGTGATAAACACTACTTCAGGCGGTTTAACGGTTTTGGGTAATGTAACATTTAACGGAAGCTATACATTAGGTGGAGATCTTTATGTAAGAGGAAATTATACTATTGGAGCCTCTCCAACAGTAAATAATAATAGTAAAGCCGTATTTTTCACCCATGCGACAGCTGACCAGACAATTACCAGAACAGGAGGCGGTAATGTGTTTTTTGACTATTTGGTTATTGATAAATCAACAAGTGGAAATGTAGTTTTTGGATCTGCAACTGATGTTGAAATCAATACAACCACCGGCAATGTGTTACAATTGAATAATACAGGTGGACTGGATTTGAATGGTCGTAAACTTACGTTCAATAACAACGGCGGGTCAATCTATGTAAACGGTAACAGAACCATTACTTCTGGTGTTTCGGGAGGTGATATTACAATTACTAACTATAAAGTTGTTGCCAACAATAGTGGGACAGGTCGTTTATCGATTGGACAAAATGTAACAGTGAATTTGAGTACGAATGGAAACATTGACTTTGGAAGTTCGGGTGGAGCGATTACCACCATCAATGGGATTCTTTCACTCAATAGTACAACCAGTTGCTTTGTAAATACTAATGCGCCGATTTATGCAAGTGGTTCAACGCTGAGATACAATACAGGAGGCACTTATGGAAGAGGAACAGAATGGAGTGCTACCAGTGGAGCAGGCTATCCGCATCACGTTCAAATTTCCAATTCAACCACGCTTGATTTAGGAGCAAATAGCGGCACAGGAACAGCAAGACAGCTTGCCGGTGATTTAACTGTGGATGCAG
>JBIIVA010000034.1:0-16895 GCA_044339705.1 Crocinitomicaceae bacterium | reverse complement strand
TCAATAGGTTCGAGTTTTTCAGCAGACCCTAATTTAGTCTTCCTTCGACATTTCTAAATCAGCCATTAATTTAACTTCATCGGAAAGTCCAGGACCAATTTCTCCAACACCAAAGTCTGATCTTTTAACAACTCCAGTAATCTTCAAACCTACGGCATCTCCACCTTTTGTTTTAGCTGTTCCGGTATGAATGGCATTCAAAGTTACTTTTTTGGTAATTCCTTTCATTGTGAAATCACCAACTAGTTCGTACTCATTTTCTTTGATTTTTCGGACAGAATTACTTTTGAAAGTTAAATTTTGAAATTTTTGACTGTTGAAATAATCCTCTGCTCTTAGATGCTCATCCCTCATCGCAATCCCTGTGTATATTGATTTAGATTCAGCACTCATCTCGATTGTCGCTTCTGTAAAATCAGCATTCGGTTGTGTGATTTTTACATCAAATTTAGTGAACTCACCATGCACGTCAGTAATTCCCATGTGAGTGATTGTAAATCCCAACCGAGAATGCGATCCATCCAACGACCATTTTGATATGGCGTTAATGATAAAGGAAGCTGTTAAAATTGATGTAACAGTTAAAATAAATATTTTTTTCATGATTCAGTTTTTGACAAATATGATCATTTTCATTAACCTCCATTCTTAACATATGTTAAGAGAATTATTTTTCGTCTGGCAAAGTTCTAAAAACATAATCCCAAAAGGGACTCGATACACCGAAACGAAAGGATGAATTTTCAAAGTGATGTTTTCCATGGTGTATCCATAACCTTTTCATTACTCCATTCGCAAATGTTTTAACATGAACTAAATAATGGATCATGGCATATATTAAATAACCCAATTCAAACCCTGGAAAGAAATAAAAGGCAAATTCACCTATGATTAAATAAAGTATGGAAAAAATAAAACATGCAATAATTATAACTGGAAATGGCGGCATAAACAAATGCGTTTTATCCAATGGGTTTGCGTGGTGATGGCCGTGCAATGCATAATGAATGAGCTTTAAAATCTTATTATTGCTTTTCCAATGAAAAACATATCGATGAATGAGATATTCGGCTAAAGTCCAAGTAATTACCCCTGAAATAAATAGAAAGAACCCGCTGTATATATCTAGTTGAATTCTATTCATACCGAATGCAAGAACAGAAATAATCAGAAGAAGGTGGGTGAATAAAATAACAGCTAAATTACTTCTCGACAGAAATTCGAAAACTGAATTCTGAAACATGATATGATTGTTGCTAGGCATGATGTGAATTTTATTGCAAGTTTACTATGACTCCATTTCACGATCGTTGCAAAAAAATGAAAGAATTTTACTCTTTTTCTTTCAATAAATTTTAAGTTGTTACTATTCCAAACGATTCATACAGACAATCATTATTATCGTTCTTCAAGTGAATTTTTAGCTACCTCTATCAATTGGAAAAAAATGGGGAATAAATCAACACTTAAAAGAAGATCCTATTTTAATTCTGAATCTTGTTGATTTCCTAAGATTAATTTGATGAAAAATTTAGATGAATTTGAAATACTTGCAATGAGATCAAAGGTGGGTTGGTTTAGGTTATTTAATCAATATCTCCACCCTACGATTCGCCTCCTTTTCTTCATCGTTTTTTGGATTTTTGAATACTGGATTGGAATTACCGAAACCAACCGCAGATAAACGTGATTCAGAAATTCCACAATCTACTAGATACTTTAAAATTCGTAAGGCTCTTCTTTTTGATAAACGTTTCGAAAAGACCCCTCGTTTACTCTCGTCATTCACGTGTCCCTGAATTTCGATATTCACAGTAGGATTGAGAATCATGAAATCACGCAAGCGTTTTAATTTTGGGTCAGATTCCTCCAAAATAACAGCTAATCCAGCAGCGAAATAGATCTCATCTAATTTCGCTATGGTTCCACGTTTCACTGGTGTGAGTAAAATGGTGTCGGCTGTATGTTTCGATAAGACGATTTTTTTTCTAATCGTATCTTTGGATAGATAACCTTCTGCATCAACTTTAAAAATTAAATCTTTGATTTGTCGTTTTTGATTTAAGAACAGATCACTTGCCGTGTAGGTTCCGTCCATTTCTGAACTATTGGAAATAACAATTCTTGATTTAACAGGCTTTCTTGTATGTTGATCTAAAATGTGAACCGAATAAATAGGTTGATCCTTGGCATAAACTAAATTCAAACTTAAACTATCCAAAAGCTCACCTCCATTATCGCTTTTTTCTATGTAATCAAGTTCAATATCAATATTACCAGTTATATTTTCCTTTGCAATGAAAACAAATGTATATTTAAAACCACCTAGAAGTTCCATTTTCGCATTTTCGAACTCAGAGCAATTCGTATTCGTTTTTGTAAAAATCACTTGAGCCTTCTTGTTTTGAACATCCTGGCAGGCATCGGAAATATCCGTTTTGAAAACCACGAAATGCAAACTATCAATTATGGTCTTACAACTTACCTTCAAATCGCCATTATTTTCAGGTTCGTAACAAATCCAAATTGCATTTTTTGAAACAAGTTCATTCGGTAAATAACCGTAAAGTTTTGATTTATCAAACCCTTTTAATCCCGGAAAATTGAGTTTATAATTGGCATTGATACTCACTAGTACTTGTCCCGAGCACGAAGAATAGCTTGCTTTCTGAGCAAATGAGTTACAAATGAAGATTAAAAAAGCTACTAAAACAATCCGTTTCACCTTCAAAATGAACGAACTATTCTATTTTTAGTTTCAATTCTCCTTGAAAATTTGTTCGTAAAATTAAGTTTTGAGCATCTAGGAAAAGTTCCTGAATGAAAATATCTTTGATTTTCCCGTTCAAAAAAACTCCTTTTGTCAGTGACGAATTCAGTTGTGTATTAATTGAATTTTTAGCATCTGATACCAAAGACTGAATTTCAAATACAGCATTTTTTTTAATTTCCTCAACAATCCTGTCATTGAATAACCATTTCGCAGACTTCAAAAGAAGACTTTTGGTTTTCACATCAAATTCAACTTCATCTAAAAGAATCTTTTGATTTTCAGCATCCAATTTTGGAATCGCAAGTATGTATAAAGTACCTTTTTTTGCTCCGTCAAAAGTCATTTTTAAAACCATTTTTGAATTCAATGTGCCAAAAATTTCAAGTTGTTGAACAGTGATTTTTTTCTTTTTAAATTCAAATTCATATCCTTTAAAAGCTTGATTTATAAACGAACTCAATGAGTCATAAGAAGATTTTATATCCAATGTTATATCCAAGCCTTTCACCGTTTGGTAATCCACCATATTCGGTAGTGAAGTTTCAGAAACATCAGTTTGGTCCGTTGTAACTAAAGGTTTTATCTTCAAATTCAAATTTAATTTTACTCGGTTGTTTTCAAAGTCCAATTGACTCATCGAAATAGCCTTGGGATTGAGATATAAAAAGCCGAATTTATCAATGGGAATAGGTTGATTCAATTCCCTCCAAACATCTGATAATTGCGTTTTTACATTAATTGATTCTATTTGTTTATCGATGTCTTTTTCCAATTTTTCCAATTCTTTTTTGACTTCTTTTTTGAGTTTATCAGTCACATCATATTTAAAAACTGTGATTTCACAAGGATCATGAATTTGAAATTTAGTTAGCTCGGTTTTTGATTGGAATTTAAAATTTGAAGCGAGTAAAATTTCTGAATTGTATGCAACAGTTACTTTTCTCATCGGTTCGCCATTCATTCCACAACTTGCATAAATTCGAGGAACCGTACAAGCTTGATTTCCAAAAAGTCCAACACAAGATGGACAGTAATTAAGTTTCATTTGAAATTTACCATCTACCTCATAAGAAATGGATGAATTCTTGAAGTCAAATTCTATAGGATCACGGTTAAACTTATAATTGTAACTAACTCCTTCGCATTGTTGTTGACTCCCTTCGAATGTTTTCGGTAGCGACTTTTCAACCTCATCCAACTGACTTTTTAAATTAATTTCAATTGGTATGTTAAGCGTTGAATAAACTTCTTTTAAGGCAGGAATTGGTTTTAAACTTTCGATAGGTGCTATTGGCTCAATGGTTTTACAGCTGTAAAAAACTATCAGTAGGAAAGTTAGCGTTAGCAATCTCATTTACTAGCAATAAAAAGGACCCCCCAAAAGCCCTCAAATTAATTCATTTTGGCTTTCAAGCCATTATCGAGTGCATCTAGAAATTCTTCTGTATACACGTAATGTTCTCCATGATTTACTCTGTTTCCATGAATGCATACTGCTAAATCCTTAGTCATAACTCCGGATTCAACCGTTTCAATACAAACTTGTTCCAAGGTATCACAGAACTTGATTAACTCCTGATTTCCATCTAATTTACCTCGGAAAGCCAAACCTCTTGTCCAAGCAAAAATGGACGCAATTGGGTTTGTAGACGTTTTTTTGCCTGCTTGATGATCGCGGTAGTGACGAGTAACTGTTCCATGTGCTGCCTCAGATTCCATAATTTGTCCGTCTGGGGTAATTAATACAGAGGTCATCAATCCTAAAGACCCAAATCCTTGCGCTACGGTATCAGACTGAACATCTCCATCATAATTTTTACAAGCCCAAACAAAGTTGCCATTCCATTTCAATGCAGAAGCCACCATATCATCTATCAGACGGTGTTCGTATACTATTCCGGCTGCCTCAAATTTCGCTTTAAACTCGTTTTGATAGATTTCTTCAAAGATGTCTTTAAAACGACCGTCGTACTTTTTTAAAATGGTGTTTTTTGTCGAAAGATAAAGAGGCCACTTTTTGGAAAGAGCCATGTTGAAACAGCTCTGAGCAAAGCCTCGGATGGATTCATCTGTATTGTACATAGCCATTCCAACTCCGTCTCCTTTAAAGTTGAAAACTTCAAACGTTTGTGTTTCTCCTCCATCCTCGGGAGTAAAGGTCATTGTCAATTTTCCTTTTCCTTTGAAAACGGCATCTGTAGCTCGGTATTGATCTCCGAAAGCATGACGCCCAACAATAATTGGAGCTGTCCAATTCGTCACCAAACGTGGAACATTTTGCATCACAATTGGCTCACGAAAAACAGTTCCATCCAAGATATTCCGAATCGTTCCATTTGGAGATTTCCACATGGATCTCAAGTTGAATTCTTTCACGCGAGCTTCATCGGGCGTGATGGTGGCGCATTTAATCCCTACCTTGTATTTTTTGATTGCCTCGGCTGCATCTATTGCAATTTGATCATTGGTCTCGTCTCGTTTTTCAATCCCTAAATCATAATATTTTATATCTATGTCCAGGTATGGTAGTATCAATTTATCTTTGATGAATTTCCAAATAATGCGGGTCATTTCATCACCATCCAACTCTACAACAGGGTTTGCAACTTTAATTTTTGACATCTAATTTTGTTTAGTAGAGACAAAAGTAGAATATTTTGCAATTTTTTTTACCCTTTGCGATACTTATTTGAATTCAAATATGGAATTAAAATCTAGTTACCGCTCCAAGTCCATTAAAATCTGTCAATTCTCCTTTCGGTAAAAAAACAACCTCGGCTCCAGAATTCACAGTCGCTTCTATTATTTCATCGTATATGTCATCTACTACGCCCGGTTTGTTTCGCTCTTCCTCTGTAACAAAAGTGATGGTATTGTTATCAATCCTCGCCGGACGAAAAAGATTTTCCTCAATGAAAACGGTTCGAATGCGTCCTTCTGATGTTGCATGCCAAATTTCATTGGCATCTGAAATGTATTGACCGCTTGCCAAAGCTTCCTCTAATTCTTGTTTTCGAAGTCGATTTTTTTCAAATTGTTGTTTTCTGACAACCTGCCAGGATTCTCTAACAATTTCATTCGCATCCAGATATAATTTATTTCCTTTTAAGAAATCTGTAAAAAATATTTCCTTTAAATCGGCAACTTTAAGGAACTCAGCACAATTCATTTCTTGGCTGCAAAGTAATACGGGTTTCGGATTATCATTTCTGACTTCATTTACCGCTTTATCGATTCGGTTATAAAATTCAGATAACAACCGCTTTTGCAAATCTGCATTCTTCAGCTCGATTGTCTTTGTAGAATAAAGGTCATTGTTTTCTATTGGAAATGGGCTTCCATATTCTTGAATCAATGTTTCATCAAAGGCTTCAAGTAAACGCGCTTTGTATTCACTAAATACAAGTACAAAATAATTTGTTTTCATGTGTAATAACCGTACTAAATCTCTTGTCGCAAAAGAAGAATCGATTACAACTCGGTTTTCAACATGAATGGGTAAATGTAAAAACTTAGTGACGTTTGCATTGATAAATAAAATCAAGCAATCCAAGTTTTTATCGAATTGAATTTGAGCAACTAACTCCTTCATGCGTTTACTTAGGAGCCTAGCTTTCTCCTCTGATTCGTTTTGGAATAGACGATTCTCTGCTTCAGAGACAAGTTTTCTCAACTGCAAGCGGTCCAGGTCGTATTGTTGTTTGTTGCGATGTGTGTTTAAAATAATGGTAATACAACAGTCGGAGACTACTTCTTTTAATTCTTTTAATAGGTGGTTCATATCTTCAGGTTTGGAAATGTGAAATTAGTCTTCACGTCCTTTTTGTTTGTTACATGTGTTTTTAAGGGATTTATGAAGATTTTATTATAATTTAGGTTTTCTAACGATAATTAATAACGGATAATTGCGAACGCTAGAGTCGGGAACACTCTAGTTGCTTGCTAAACGTTAAGCAAATCGAACCGCCGAAGACAGGAGCGAAGGAAATTCTTAGCTCAATAGTTGACAAGAAACCAAAAGTAATTCATCATTCTCTCATTCAGTAGATTGTTGTCAAAATCACTTCAAGCACTTAAAATAATCAAACGGCTCTAGGCATTCATTGCATTGATAATGAGCTTTGCAGGCTGTGCTTCCAAATTGGCTTACCATTCTCGTATTTCTAGAATTACATTTTGGACAGGGAACAATGGTTGGGGCTGCGAATAAAACACTTTTGTCGACTTCATTTTCGGGTGGTGCAATTCCGTATTCACGAAGTTTAAATTTACCCTTGTCCGAAAGCCAATCCGTTGTCCAAGCCGGAGATAGAACCATTCGAACTTTTACATCTTCTACACCTTTTTCCTTTAATTTAGATTTGATATCAGCCTCCATTACTTGCATTGCCGGACATCCGCTGTATGTTGGTGTAATGGTGATAACCCAACAATTATTTTCAAGTTGAGCATCACGAACAACACCTAAATCGATTACAGAAAGTACAGGAATTTCAGGATCGCTGACTTCTTCCAACCATTCCCATATTTGATTCTTATTTACCATTCCAAATTTGGATAGGCACGCTGCATGTATTGTAAATCAGATAAAATATAACCCATATGTTCGGAATGACGTCCCTTTCTGCCTCCATCGAATTTCCAATTGTTAGAAGGAATTGAAATGGTTGCCTCAGAAAAAATAGATTTAACCGTTTGATCCCAAATTGTTCGCACATCGGAAAGATCGGGTAATACTCCGGATTTTGTCAATTCTTCATCAACGGCATCCATGTAGAAAATTTCATCGGCATATCGCCACAGATTGTCCAACGCTTTTTGAACACGCTGATGCGACTCCTCTGTTCCATCACCAAGTCGAATGACCCATTCAGACGTATGTCTTAAATGATATTTCGTTTCTTTCAATGACTTTTCAGCAATGGCTGCTAATTGAGAATCTTGAGAATGAATCAATCGCTCAAACAACGGTTTTCTGTAGGCATCAAATAAAAACTGACGCATAATCGTATCAGCAAAATCGCCGTTCGGTTGCTCAACCAAAAGTAAATTGGTATATTCCCTTTCAAAACGCAAAAAAGCAAGTTTATCACCATCTCGTCCTACACCTTCAATCTCACCAGCGTAATTTAAAATGCTTGTTGCTTGACCGATTAAATCCAAGGCGATATTGGTCAAGGCGATATCCTCCTCGAGAATTGGACCATGACCACATAGCTCTCCAAGGCGTTGACCTAAAATGAGACTATCATCCCCTAATCTCAATAAATAACGAAATAGTGCTTCGTTCTTCATAATTACATGTGTTTTACACCATCAGGAACTTCGTAAAATGTCGGATGACGATATATTTTTGTATCCGATGGTTCAAAAAACTCATCTGCGTCTGACGGGTCGTTAGCGTGAACATAATTTGATTCAACCACCCAAATACTTATTCCTTCGGATCTTCTCGTGTAAACATCTCTGGCATTTTCCAAAGCCATAGTGGAATCGGCTGCTCTGAGGCTACCCACGTGTTTATGACTCAAACCTTGCTTACTTCGAATAAATACTTCCCAAAGTGGCCATTCAGTTGCTGACATATCTGATCTCTTAAAATGATTACGCTGATTTTCTCATTGTACGTTTGGCTGCAAAAGCATTTGCTGCCTCACGAACCCATGCACCTTCCTCCTTCGCCTTTTTCCTGGCCTCAACTCGCTCTTTGTTGCAAGGTCCATTTCCTGCCAAGACTTGATAAAACTCTTCCCAATTGATTGGAGAAAAATCATAACGACCTCGTTCTTCATTCCATTTCAAGTTTTCATCCGGAATTTTCAATCCTAAAATGTCGGCTTGCGGAACTGTTGCATCTACAAAGTTCTGACGCAATTCATCATTTGAAAAACGTTTAATTTTCCACTTCATAGATTGAGCTGAATGAGGTGAATCAGCATCGCTTGGACCAAACATCATCAATGCAGGCCACCAAAAACGATTTAGAGCATCTTGAGCCATTTCTTTTTGTTCCGGAGAACCTTTAGCTAGCACCATCAATGACTCATATCCTTGTCTTTGGTGAAACGATTCTTCCTTACAAATCTTTACCATTGCACGAGCATAAGGACCATAAGATGCCCTGCACAAGGCAACTTGATTCAAGATTGCCGCTCCGTCAACTAACCAACCAATTGCACCAATATCAGCCCACGTTAAAGCCGGATAATTAAAAATAGAGGAATATTTTGCTTTCCCATTATGCATATCATCAATAGTTGATTCTCTATCAGCTCCCAAAGTTTCTGTGGCGCTATACAAATAAAGACCATGTCCGGCTTCGTCTTGAACTTTTGCTAATAAAACCGCTTTTCTTCTCAGGTTTGGAGCACGTGTGATCCAATTCCCTTCAGGTAACATTCCTACCACCTCAGAGTGCGCATGCTGAGAAATTTGACGTATTAAAGTTTTTCTGTATTCATCTGGCATCCAATCATTTGGTTCGATTTTAATCTCTCGATCAATTTTTTCTTGAAACCTTGCTTCAAGTTCAGGAATGGATAATTCTTTCATTGTTTAAAGATTATTTGACAAATATAACAAATTCAAGCTCAAATCAAATATGACTAATATCATAAAAGAATACGACCTTAAACAACATAAATCGTCGTCAAATGTTTATCTTTGAACGCCAAAAAACAACTCATGACACCTCGTTTTCATTCTTTAAAAATTGCAGATGTTCGCAAAGAAACGGCGGATTGTGTTTCGATTTCATTTGATGTCCCAAAAGATTTAAAATCTGACTATCAATTTCTCGCCGGACAATATTTGACATTGAAAACCACAATAGATGGGGAGGAAGTTCGACGGTCTTATTCGCTTTGCTCTGCTCCCCACGAAAATGAGTTGCGAGTAGCCATCAAACAAGTTGAAAATGGAAAGTTTTCTACGTTTGCGAATAAAAGTCTGAATGCCGGAGATTTCATGGATGTAATGACACCTATGGGAAATTTTGCTTTGAAAAGCGATTTTGCCAATAAGAAATCATACGCACTTTTTGCCGCGGGAAGTGGGGTTACCCCTATCCTTTCTATTGCTAAAGAAATTTTAAATAGTGAACCCAATAGCATCATTACCTTATTTTACGGAAACAAAGGGTTCAATGATGTTATTTTTCGAGAAAGTTTAGAGGAATTAAAAAATTGCAATCTTACCAGATTGAGTGTAGTTCATGTGTTTTCGAGAGAAAGCCTAGGGAATAAACTCCAAAAAGGAAGAATTGATAAACAAAAAACAATCGATCTTTACAATGCATTTTTAAAGTATATCTCCGTCAACGAAGCCTTTATCTGTGGGCCTGAACAAATGATTATTGGGGTCAAAGATGCCCTAAATGAACTTGGATTGGACTCAAAAAAAGTACATTTTGAATTATTTACAAGTGGCCATGTGACCAGTAAGAAAAAAGAAACAAACGAACCAACATTACCGTCTTTTGAGTCGAAAGTTGAAGTAATTTTAGATGACGAATCCTTTGAATTTAATTTGGATTCAAATGGCATGACTATTTTAGATGCTGCTCAAAAAGCAGGCGGTGATTTACCTTATGCCTGTAAGGGTGGGGTATGCTGCACCTGCAAAGCCCGAGTAATGAAAGGAACAGTCCGCATGGTTATCAATTACGCATTAACGCCCGATGAAGTCGAAGCGGGATACATTCTAACCTGTCAAGCGCACCCTACCTCAGAAAACGTGGTTGTGTCGTTTGATGAATAAAACGAAATATGGGATTATTTGACCTTTTTAAGAAAAAAGATTCTTCAAAGCTAAGTAAGGGATTTCACGAACTAACTGTTTCGGGAATTAAAAGATTGAATGATAAATCAGTAATGGTTTCGCTAGAACTACCTTCAGATTTGAAACAAGTATTTAAATTTATTCCCGGTCAGTATTTAAATTTCGAAATTGAGACGAAAGGAGAAAAATATCGGCGTTCCTATTCCATCTGTTCGGGACCTAATGAACCTTTATCGGTTGCGGTAAAAGCGGTCGAAAATGGCATCGTTTCAAACTGGTTCAATCAAAACCTAAAAGTTGGAGATCTTCTTCATGTTACCGAACCAGAGGGAAACTTCACTTTAAATCCCGAACATAAAAATGTTGTGGCCATTGCGGCCGGAAGCGGTATAACTCCGATCATTGCGATTGCTAAAGCTTTGACTGATGGACAGGTTCATTTGATTTATGGAAATCGAACAAAATCTGAAGCAATTTTTCTTTCGGAAATTCAATCACTGTCGAATATTCAATTGGCTGGATTTTTAAGTCAGGAGGAATCTGAAGGGTTTCGAGCTGGAAGAATTGACAAAGCAAATTTCACGGAAATCATTAAAGCTGATTTGAATTTATTGAAAGCTGATGCTTTTTTTATCTGTGGACCTGAAGGAATGATTCACGACGTAAAAGAAACACTGAAACTATTCGGAGTTAACGATAAAAAAATAAAATTTGAGCTATTTACAGCGCCGACGGTTGTGGAAGAAATTCAGGAGGTGGACTTCAAAGGAACAAGCGAAGTTACTGTCATTTTAGATCATGAGAGGCTAACCTTTGACATGAAACCAGGAAATGCAACCATTCTCGATTTAGTGGAAAAAAATGGCATGGATGCACCATATTCTTGCCGAGGAGGAGTATGTTGCTCTTGTAAAGCAAAAGTATTAGATGGTAAAGCAACCATGCGGGTAAACTATTCGCTAACTGATGAAGAAGTTAAGCAAGGTTACATTTTGACTTGTCAGGCACAACCAAATTCGGAAAAATTAACCATAAGTTTCGATGACTAAAACCATTGTTGTAGTTGGTGCAAGCCGAGGAATTGGCAAGGCGGTTGTTGAACTATTCGCCTCAAATTCTGATTACACGGTTTTTGCTTTAGCACGAAATAAAGAAAAACTTGTTTCCAATTTTAAGAATTTTCCAAATGTACTTTGTGGCGCATTTGATTTGTCGAGCTCCGTTGCAGGGCAACTTGCGGAAATATTTGAACATGTAAAAGACATTGACATCCTCATTAACAATGCAGGCTTTCTTGTAAACAAACCTTTCGAAACGATTACGCATGAAGAATTTAACCATTCTTATCATGTAAATGTAATTGGAGTAATGGAAACTGTTCAGTATTTCATTCCCAAACTGAATTCAATAAAATCTCACATTGTGAACATTAGTTCGATGGGTGGTTTTCAGGGTTCTATGAAGTTTGCAGGACTTACAGCCTATTCGACCTCCAAAGCGGCAGTTTGCAGTTTTACAGAATTATTTGCTGAAGAATATAAAAATAGCACAATCAAAATGAATTGTCTATGCTTGGGAGCAGTTCAAACGGAGATGCTGGAGGAAGCTTTCCCGGGCTACGAAGCACCATTGAAACCGGATGAAATGGCAAAATTTATAGTCAATTTCGCTGAAATAAATGCTGACTTCATGAATGGTAAAATCATTCCGGTTTCGCTGTCCAATCCATAATTTTTTATTTTGTGTGAATTTCGTATCTTAGCCATCTTAAAATGATCTCTCTAAGAAAACTCTTGTTTGGTTCTCTTTGTGTATTGTCCTTTGAAATTGCAATCGGACAAGATGTTCATTGGTCACAGTTTAATGACAATCAACTTTTTCAGAATCCCGGAAATGCCGGTCATTTCGATGGCGATTATCGGTTTATTGGTAATTTTAGAGATCAATGGAGAAGCGTTACAATTCCTTACAGTACGTTTTCAATGTCTGCCGATGCCAGAGTAAAGCGTTGGGGATTTGGATTGCTTATGTTTCACGATCAAGCAGGTGATGGAACTTTTCGAACTATAGAAACACAAGGTAACATTTCAAGATCTATTAAACTCACAAAGGATTCAACTCATGTGATACGACCAGGAATTAATTTTGGAATGAATCACCGGCAATTGAATTGGGATAAATTATATTTTGATAGTCAATACAACGGCTATACGCTGGATCAAAGTCTTCCTACTAATGAAAATTACCAAAGTGATAGAAAAAGCAACCTTTCATTAGGTGCCGGTTTGGTTTATGAATGGCTGCAATCGAACCGAATGAAAATTACAACCGGTTTTGGCGCGTATAATTTGAATCAACCCAATCAAGGATTTTATAACACAGAAATAAAACGAGATGTGCGATATAACGGGTTTATCAAAGGCACTTTCATGTTGAATGAAAATTGGGATTTAGTTCCGAGTATTCAATATTCGCAACAAGGCGTTTACCGAGAATTTATATTTGGATCATCCAGTAAATATTATCTTAAATCGTCTAAAGGAGTTTACAGAGCAATTTATGGTGGACTTTGGTATCGAACCAAAGACGCAGGCTATTTAAGTTTAGGATACGATTACAAAGATTTATTTGTAGGTGTTAGCTACGATGTCAATTTCTCCAAATTAGTTCCGGCCAGTAATTACCGAGGTGGTCTCGAAATCGCCGTCCGATATATCATTCGTAAGTTCAAACCTAAAAATATCATTCACCGGGTATGCCCAGATTACATTTAGTTTTTTTCTTACTTCTTGCATCAGCCCTTTCATTCGGACAAGTTAAAACAAAAAAACTAGTTGAATTCGCTGATCAACAATACAAAAAAGGAGATTATTACTACGCTATTCAGTATTATCAGCAAGCCCTAAAGCAAGACTCCAATAATTTAGACATTCAATGGAAATACGCTGAGGTTCAACGAGCTTACAAAAATTATTTGGTTGCTGAGGAGTATTATGCTAAAGTATTTGCGCGAGATGATGCTAAAACCTATCAAGCGAGTATTCTTCAATTGGGGCTCATGCAAAAACAAAATGGAAAATACAATAAAGCTTTTGAGACCTTTAAACTAGCAAAGCGCAAATATGAGAAAGACAAAAACGATTTTCTATACAAGAAAGCTGTACAAGAAATTGATGCTACAGCATGGGCCATCAGCCATTTTTCGGACACGCTAAAACCTCTTGAATCACTTCCTGAAAGTATTAATACCGTAAATGCAGAATTTGGACATACGGTTAAGGATAATCAATTGATTTTTTCGTCCTTGCGCGCGGATTCCATAAGTCCCAGTGAGGAGGTATATAGTCAGGCGTACAAAACGCATCTTTTTAAATCTAAACTTGAAAAAGGCGTATTTCAAAAAAATGAACGAATTGATGAGTTATTTAATGAAAAAGTTAATACGGGGAACGGCAGCTTTTCATTGGATGGTAAACGGTTTTTCTTCAGTGTTTGTGAAGATGAAGGTTATAACTATAAATGCAAAATACTTTATTCAAAGTATGAAAATGGCACATGGTCACAAATTGATACCTTAGGAAAGGAAATCAATGAAACTGGAAAAAATTCAACCATGCCAGCTATTTCAAAAATTGATGGTAAAGAGGTTTTATTTTTCGCGTCTGACCGAACCGGAACAAAAGGAGGGCTTGATATTTGGATAGCACAACTTAATGGAACTAAAGTAGAGAATATTCAAAATTTAACAGCTGTAAATAGCCTAGAGAATGAAATTACACCTTGGTATGACACTTTAAAAAATAGACTTTACTTCTCCTCTACATGGCATTACGGATTTGGTGGGCAGGATGTTTTTTATGCAGATTTTCCATTCCAAAAAATTGAAAATGTTGGAATTCCATTCAATAGTTCCGCAAATGACCAGTACTTTTTTACGTACAATGACACGGTTTATGTTTCATCTAATCGGCTGGGGACAAAATACGCCAAAAACCCTACCTGTTGCAGTGATATTTTCGCTCAATACCCGAAGATTATTCCCATTGCAACTACTCCTGAAAAAAAAGATTCTGCAATCATGACATCCACGAAAATTAAAATGAAACTTCCGGTTCGCCTTTATTTTAGAAACGATGAGCCAGACGAGGATTCATGGGCAACAAAGACGAAGCAAAATTACATGACAAGCTACAAACTGTACCAAAAAAATTACGAATTATACAAACGAGAAGTTGGAAAAGGTTTAAAAGCGGATATAGCTGACAAGAAAAGAAAAGAGTTGGATGAATTTTTTAAAAATGAAGTCGATAAAGGTACTGCTGATTTGCTTGAATTTACTAATCTCTTGCTTCAAGAATTAACAGCAGGATCAAAAATTATCGTTTCCATTAAAGGTTTTGCAAGTCCCCTGGCAAAAACAGACTACAACGTGAACTTAACAAAACGTAGAATTTCATCCTTGGTAAATTACTTCCATGAATACAATTACGGAGAGTTCAATCCTTATTTAAATGGGACTGCTCAAAATGGTGGAAAATTGATTTTGGAATTTGTTCCTTTCGGAGAATTTAGTGCTAATCAAACAACAAGTGACGCCGCAGATAACAAAAAAGAATCGGTTTACTCCAAAGAGGCGGGAATAGAAAGAAAACTGCACATTGAAGAAGTTACTTTCGAAAAAAGCAAAGAAACCTTTCCTTTAATTGCGAAAGAGCTAGTTTACAATGCTGGCGTTGTTGAAAAATCCAAATCGATTTCTGGAAATTTTATTGTAGAAAATAGATCAACTTCAACAGTTGAATTTAAAATCAATAATTCCGATGCAAATCTGGTATTGAATTCTGATAAACAAATCATTGGTCCCAATGGAAAAGCTATCGTAAGCTTCAATTTCAATACTTCAGTTTTAAAAGGATTTCAACGTCGCTCATTTCAATTGGAAGTTTCCGGTTATGAAAACAAACTTGAATTATTTATAACAACAGAAGTTAAGTAACTAATGTCTGAAATCACACCTCACAAACCAGTTAAAACTCGACTTCAATTCATTGATATGGCCCGTAGCATAGCCATTATCATGATGTTAGAAGGTCATTTCACCGGCGCGGCACTTGGAAATGCATACCGAAACGACGCTTTTCTACCTTATAAAATTTGGCACAATCTGCATGGGTTAACCTCTCCCCTATTTTTTACGGTTACCGGATTAGTTTTCGTTTATCTTTTATGTAAAGAACAAAATACCTCTTATTTCGAAAGTGACCGAGTTCAAAAAGGATATAAAAGGGTAAGAATGCTTTTATTTTGGGGCTATTTTATACAACTCGATTTTTATACGATTTTTCGAGATTTATACTACGGGTTTAAAAATGTCTCAAATGGTTACGGTTGGAATTTTACCTTTCATTTTGAATGGTTTCAAGCATTTCATGTACTACAATCGATTGGAATAGGAATACTTTTCCTTTTGGTAATTTATGGAGTTCATTTTTTAATCGGAAAAGGACAAATTCACTGGTATTTTTTGATTGCCGGACTTCTCGTTTTTGTGGCATATTCACAATTAAAAAACTACATACAAATTGACGAAATGAGGTTGGAGTCGGAGCAAATCAAATCACCTCATTATTGGCCACCTGGATTTCCTCCATTTATACAAAATATGTTTTATGGAAAGTTTAGTGATTTTAGTATTTTAAGATACTCAGGATACGTTATTTTGGGTGGAATGGTCGGAAGTATTATTAGAAAATATGAAGAGAAATGCAAAGAATTCTGGTTTGCAGCTTTGTTTATAATTGTTGGAATTCTACTGAATATTTTTGTTCAAAAGCTGTTAAACAATGTTGATCAATTTACTGAATTTATAGGACTAACTGATAACGGTGTATTTTCATTGACTGCAGTATCTTTCATGCGTTTTGGACAAGTAATTTCCTTGCTTGGCATACTGATGATTGTGGACTCTAATTTCAAAATTAAAGCTGGCTTGTTCTTGAAACTCGGTCAAAATACGTTGCCAATTTACATTGTGCACGTTATAATTTTATACGGTGGGATTTTTGGATTTGGCCTTGTCCCAAACTTATTTGATAGAAACCTCAATCCAATCGGAGCAATATGCATTTCTATCACGGCTATATTAGCATTTGTAGCTTTTATTAAATACATAGAACCGCTAGAAGTATTTTACAACAGATTTCTAAACAAAATTTCTCCGAAAAGACTGTTTAGATTGATATCAAAAAAAGTAAACAATTAGTCTTAATTCAGTTTTTTCGCTTGGTAGAAACCTTTTTAGTTGGCTTTGATTTTCGATACTTTATGGGTTTTGCTGGTGCAA
>JBIIVA010000184.1:0-4739 GCA_044339705.1 Crocinitomicaceae bacterium | reverse complement strand
CGATTTCAAATTCAAGCTGTTCACGTTGTTTATCCCAAAAATGAATAAAATCCATAATTCCATCAATGGAACCCGTTTTTTCGATAAATCGGTTTTTTTGTGGTGGAATTTTAAATCCCCAATTCCCGGCCTCGTTCACAGCTTCGAAATGCCCTTTAAGATTGTAATTCGCTCCATAAAGTCCATAGAGGTAGGAATCAAGTCCGCGCTCAGCTACAATTTTTGAATCTTGTAATTTCAAGGTTCCTGAAGCCGTATTTCGTGGATTCGCAAAAGGAGTTTCACCAATTTCCTCACGCTCAGCATTCAACTTCTGAAATTGCTTTTGAGGCATAAAAATTTCCCCTCTAATTTCAAAATCTTCCGGGAAATCACCTTTTAACTTCAAGGGAACGGAACGAATTGTGCGAACATTGTTGGTAACATCTTCCCCTTTTTCTCCATCTCCACGCGTTACCGCTCGCGTTAATTGTCCTTTTTCGTATCTTATTCCTATGGCAACACCGTCATATTTCAGCTCACAAACGTATTCGATTTCCTCATCGATTATTTTTTTCACCCGATTGACCCAATCAACTATTTCTTCTTCCGAATACGAATTACTCAAGGATAACATGGGAAAACGATGCGTAACCGTCTCGAATTTTTTAGTAATGTCCCCTCCTACTCGCTTCGTTGGACTATTGTCAAAAGCGAATTGAGGAAATTGTTTTTCAAGTTCTTGAAGTTTGAGCAACAACATGTCGAAATCATAATCGGAAATTTCCGGCGTGCTCTCCACGTAATACAAATAATTGTGGTGATGAATCAAATCCGTAAGACGATCAATTTCAATTTTTGCTTGCTCGGCATTCATGCCATAAAATTACACTTTTTGAGCTTTTAACATGCGATTTTTACCTTGTAAATCAATATTTACTTCAATATTTTGAAACCCGATATTTTTCAACATTTCAATGACTTGATCTGCAAAATCAGGGTTTAATTCAAAAAATAGAAACCCTTTATTCGATAATTTCTCAGTAGCAATTCTCGCAATACAATCATAAAAAATGATTGGTGAATCATTCGGCACAAACAAGGCTAAGTGCGGTTCGTAATCCAAGACATTGGAATTCATTTGTTCTATTTCCTCGTGGGTAATATAGGGAGGGTTGGAAACAATCACATCGACCGAATCTAAATTCTTCCAAAATTCCGAATTGATATCAAGTGCATCTGCTGTTTGAAATTCAACCGATAACCCATTTCGATGAGCATTTGTTTGAGCTAGTTCATTTGCATCTTCAGAAACATCCATACCAAAGACTAGTGCATTTGGAAATCGTGATTTCAATCCAAGAGCAATACAACCCGAACCTGAGCAAATATCAATGATTGAATTAACTTGGGTGAGTTCTGAAATCCAGGCAACAAGTTCCTCCGTTTCAGGGCGTGGAATTAAAGCTCGGGAATCACATAAAATAGTCAAATCGCAAAACGTTGTCTCTCCCAAAATATATTGAAAGGGTTCATTTGCTTGGAGGCGTTTAACAATGGACCGAACGTAAAGTAAATCCGATTCGGACAAACGATTTTCGGAGGCAAGTAAAAAATCAGAATCACTCCAATCAAATCGCTTGCAAATCAATTGTTTCCACATTGATTTAAGTTCACTTTCAGAAAATTGATTTTGAAGTCGATCTTTGAAATAAGCTCGTGCGGCGGAAACGGTATTTTCTTTAACAAACATTACTCTTCCCTCAACTCAATAAACTTTTTAATTTTCTCATTTTCAATAAGAACCGTTAAGTTGTAGTAAGCAATTTTCCATTCACCTTTTTCGAGCGTACAAATTCCACTTCCACGGCAGCCCTTCATCCACGTATCCAAATCTTCATCAAACCATGCAATTTTCTTGTCTTTTGAAAAGTTCCATTTCCGGTTGGAAGGTTTAAAATCCCAAGCTTTTCCTTGATCGAAATAAGGCTTGCAAAAAGTTTGAAACTCCTTTTTGTTCCAACGCTCTCCAGGGGCTGTGCCTAAAAAAATGAAATTCTCTGAAGTAGCATCAAAGTAATTTTTGAAGTCAGCTTTTGCCGCACTGCTATGCCATTGATTTACTAACTCATTCAGTTTGATTTCATCTTTCTGTCCGAAGGAAAAGAATCCTAACAAAAATGATATTACGAAAACAAGTTTAAATTTCAATTTCATATTTTTTCTAATAAAAAAATGCAAAACCGAGCATATGCCGATTTTGCATTTCCAATATTAAGTAAATTATTTTCTTGCACTCTCCAATTTCTGGCAAGCCTTCACTGCATTATAAACGTTTACAACACCTCCTGTAACCGATTTTGTTGCAAACTCATCGACCGTATATTTCACCACTGTTGAAAGTATCGCGTCTTTAATTTCCTTCATTGTTAAGGTTGGAAAATACGACTTTAACATAGCCGCAACACCTGCAACCATTGGCGCTGCCATCGATGTTCCTTGCAAGTTTTGATAGGCGCTTTGCGGAACCGTGTTGTAAATTTCAAATCCAGGAGCAAAAACATCCACGCCCATTTGTCCATAATTCGAAAACGATGCTACTAATGCTTCTTTATCTTTTGTGGAAGCCCCAATTGTTAAGAAATGATCAAGGGGTTTTTCTTGAAATGAATACATTGAAGTTGGAAAGTTGGGTTCAATATCGATATCCTTAGCATCATTTCCTGCAGCGTGAACCAATAAAACTCCTTTTGAATCGGCATATTCAAATGCTTCAAAAACTTTTTTCTGATGAGGAGAGTACGATTTTCCAAAAGACATATTTATCACTTTGGCTCCATTATCTACTGCATAACGAATTGCCAACGCAATATCCTTATCATGTTCATCACCATTAGGAACCGCACGAAGCGACATGATTTTAACATTATCTGCAACGCCATCACCACCTTTATTATTCCCTCGAATCGCACAAATTATTCCTGAAACGTGCGTTCCGTGCAAAGCATCAGGACCTTCAACATCCGGATTTCCGTAATTTGTGTCATTAAAATCATCCGGATTATCACCAATCAATGACCGATCATCGAAATTTACATTAAGGTTGTAATTCAACTGATCTTCAATATATTTCTTCGTATCCGCATCCAACGCTCCTGATTTTATCATTTCCAAGTAAGGTTCGTATTGCGCACGTTCACTTTCAATATCATTTTTTACAGCTTGGTATAGTTCAAATTCCTCATCACTTTTAATCGTTGCAGGGTCAATACCATCGTATTTGTCCATCAATTTTGCAAGAATTCGTGTTTTCTCAAAACGAGCGGCATCCAAATTTTCGCCTTTCGCGTTTCCTAAAAAATTCCATCCGTGAACATCATCCACATAACCATTTTTATCATCGTCAATTTTATTGTTAGGAATTTCCTTTGTGTTCACCCAAATTTTACCTTGTAAATCTTCGTGCTCAATATCTACTCCTGAATCTATAACCGCCACGATTACAGGTTCCGATTTCTTTTTCTTAAATAAACCATAAGCTTTATCGGTAGCCATTCCTGCACCTTCTTTGTTGTACCAATTTAAAGTTCCTGGAATCACTTGAGCTGAAATCTGAATAGAAACAGATACAGAAAGGGCATACAAGCCCAAAGAAAGAATTTTTTTGCGCATAAAGATTTTTTTCAAAGATAAGAAAAAGAATGCCATATAAAGTTGAATTATAGTTTCCCCGTTTTCTGATAGCAAAATACGTCAAAGGATGAAATTTATTATCTTTGTTCCTCATTCAAAAAGCTATGTCAGACAAATTGAAAGAAGCTCCTACCCCATCGATTGATTTCGAATCATTTAAAAATCAAATTCTTGCGGATTTTCGTTTAGCGTGCGAATCACGAGAGGCTTCCCTTTTGGGAAGAAAGGAAGTCTTAACGGGAAAAGCCAAGTTTGGAATCTTTGGAGATGGCAAAGAAGTCGCTCAAATTGCACTGGCTAAACAATACCAAAATGGTGATTTTCGTTCCGGATATTACAGGGATCAAACCTTGATGTTTGCCATTGGGGAATTGACACTGGAACAATATTTTGCGGGCTTGTATGCCCATACCGACGTAGAAATTGAACCACTATCTGCTGGAAGACAAATGGGCGGTCATTATTCAACAAGAAATATTGACAAAAATGGGGAATGGAAAGATTTAACAAAACAAAAAAATAGTTCCTCTGACATTTCTCCAACCGCTGGTCAGATGCCTAGATTGGTTGGTTTGGCTCAAGCTTCCAAGGTTTATCGAAACAATCCCGTTCTTCGTGAATTGCCCGCATTTAAAAAATTCAGTAACGCAGGAAATGAAGTTGCTTTCGGAACGATTGGAGACGCTTCAACTTCGGAGGGTCCTTTTTGGGAATCTATAAACGCGATGGGAGTTTTACAAGTTCCGGTTGTTATGTCTATTTGGGATGACGGTTACGGAATTTCAGTTCCAAGGGAATATCAAACCACAAAAGGAAGTATTTCCGAGGCACTTTCTGGCATGCAGCGTTCAAAAGATAAGCCGGGGTATGAAATTTTCTTATCGAAAGGGTGGGATTACGCCCATTTATGTGAAACCTATGAAAAAGCAGTAAAAATAGCTCGCGAGGAACATGTACCCGTTTTAGTGCACGTGAAAGAAGTTAATCAGCCACAAGGACATTCTACATCAGGATCTCATGAGCGCTATAAATCTGAAGAAAGATTAAAATGGGAAGCAGAATTCGAT
>JBIIVA010000033.1:0-17021 GCA_044339705.1 Crocinitomicaceae bacterium | reverse complement strand
AGTTAAAGATGAACCCATTTTTGGAGTGACCTCTTGTTCAACTTCTAATGCATATTGAATACACCAACGAGCAATGTAATTCGTGTACCAATTGTTATTGACATTATTCTCGTACTCGTTAGGACCCGTTACTCCAAGCATTACAAAAGCTTTTTTTGCCTCTGACCAATTGAATCGTTGTGCCCAGAACTTGGCGATTGCAATAAGAACAGGTCGGCCGAATTTTTCGAGGTATGTATGATCACCAGTATGTCGAATATAGTTATATATGGCAAAGGCGATTGCACCATTTCGATGAATTTCTTCGAAAGTAATTTCCCATTCATTGTGACACTCTTCACCGTTCATTGTTACCATCGGATAAAGCGCGGCACCATTCTTAAAGCCAAGTTTTTCAGCGTTTTCGATGGCTTTATCCAATTGATTGTAACGGTAAATCAACAACTGACGAGCAACTTTCGGGTCTGCTGTTTTGAGATAGAATGGCAAGCAATAAGCTTCAGTATCCCAGTAAGTCGCCCCTCCATATTTTTCGCCTGTAAATCCTTTAGGGCCGATATTTAGTTTCTCATTCTTACCCGTGTAGGTTTGATAAAGTTGAAAAATATTGAAACGAATTCCCTGCTGTGCAGCTAGGTCACCTGAAATTTCAATATCTGCCTTTGACCATATTTCTTCCCAAGCATTTATATGATTATTCAAAAGATAATCGAAACCATTCATATAGGCATTCCGCACATTGTTTATAGACCTTGGAATAACTGAAAACTCGGAATGATTAATGGTGGAAACGATGGAAAGGTATTTTTTGAGGGTGTATCGATTGCCTTTTTCAAGGTAATGTTCAAAATTATTTTCAACATAAAATGCTTTGGATATATGATTCGGATGAATTTCTAACAACTCATCATTCCTCCAAAATGAGAAACGCATGGCTGTTGAAACGGTGAAATTCGTTTTTTTCGTTTTCGAACAGATATAACCTTTTTTTACATCCACTTTATGACTATCTTCTTCCCAAAAAAACTCGTCATAATTCGAATCATGATTCATGACATTTCCATCGAGATAGGGGATAAACTTGACATTTCCTGAAAAGTTGAGAGGAGTCAGTGTATATCGAATTGCGGCTATTTCTTCCTCATGCATCGAACAAAATCGCAAGGATTCAACTTCAATTTCCTTTCCATTATTGCATCGCACTTTCATCCTTCGATAAAGTGTTCCTGTTTTCATATCCAACTCACGTTGAAAAGACAAGACTTCTTGATGATGAATATCCAATTGTTCCCCATCAATTTCAATGTTGATGCCTATCCAATTGCATGAATTCAATACTTTCGCAAAATATTCTGGATAACCATTTTTCCACCATCCAACGCGCGTCTTGTCCGGATAATAAACACCTCCTACATAACTTCCCTGAAGTGAATCTCCTGAATATTTCTCTTCAAAATTTGCTCGTTGACCAAACGATCCATTTCCAATGCTAAAAATACTTTCAGCTTGTTTTTGCTTCGAAGGATCAAACCCTTTTTGAATAATTTTCCACGCGTCTATTTCGAATAAGTTGTTCATCGCTCAAAATGTAAATTCCGTTAAATCATTGAAATACTGATCTGCTAATTCTTTTATGTTTTCGTTTCCAACGCCAATTGCCTTAAAACCACCCGCTTTCGCAGCTTGAACGCCACTTGCAGCATCTTCAAAAACGAGGCAATCGGAAGGATCAAGATTGAGATTAGATGCCGCTTTTAAAAAAACTTCAGGACTCGGTTTTAAATTTTCAACCATCGATCCATCCACAACGGCATCAAAAAATTGGGCAATTTCAATTAATTCTAAAATTCGACGGGCATTTTTGCTAGACGATCCAACCGCTAATTTCAATCCTTTTGATTTCGCTTTGGATAATGTTTCAACAACACCTTTCAAACAATTTTGTTGCGTTAAATGCTGAATCGAATCCAAATAAGCCTCATTTTTATACTCTAGCAGACTATTAAATTCTGAATCACTAATTACCGTGTTTTTTAAATTCAAAATGAACTTTAGAGAATCAACTCTACTGATGCCTTTTAAGTTTTCATTCTCAGATAATGAAAAATCAATACCCAACAAATTAGCTGTTTTTTGCCATGCCAAAAAGTGGTTATGTTCTGTGGAAACAAGAACTCCGTCTAAATCAAAAATAAATGCTTTGTAGTCGCTATTCGTTTTCATTAATTCGTAAAGTGAAAAATGCCGCAATAATTATTAAAACACCTCCTATCGTAACCGCTGCCATGCGAGAACCATCTAACCAATGTTCCATTATTTTACCAAAGAAGAGTGATGCCAAAATTTCAGGAAGTACAATGAAAAAGTTGAATATCCCCATATAAATTCCAATTTTATTTTGAGGTAAACAGCCGGTTAACATGGCGTAAGGCATAGATAAAATACTACTCCAAGCAATTCCAACCATTCCCATAATAAGGAAGAGCATCCAAACGTTTTCCTTTCCCCCAACACAATTAATTAAGATTAAGCCACTTCCACCGGTAATTAAACAAATGAAGTGTGTCCATTTCATGGAGATTTTAGAAGCCAAAATCGGAAGTATGAGAGCAAACAAAAAAGTAACGATATTCTCAAAAGAATAGGTTAATCCTGCCAAATTTTGACCTTCTGTGTATTGTTCGGAACCTGGTTCGCCACCAAAAATTTCCACTGCCACAGTGGGCGTGTAAAAAAACCACATCAAAAAAAGTCCTGGCCAAGTTAAAAATTGAATTAAAGCCAGTTTCTTCATTCGCTTTGGCATATTTGTCAACGATTCGGCTATTTCACTAAAACCTGCTCCAAAGCCTTTGGATTCCTCTCTTTTACGTTCCTCTTGTTCTAAAGTAGTTGGAGGATATTCTTTTGATGACAGAACCGTATAAAGAACAGCACCGATAAATGCCACCGCACCAAGGTAAAAACTCCATTTTACATTATCTGCCACTTGTCCGCTTGCACTTACCGATGAAACATGCATCCAATTGGTAAAAATCCAGGGAAGTGCAGAGGCTATAGTGGCACCTAAACCAATGAAAAAACTTTGCATGGCAAAGCCACGAGCGCGCTGATCCTCGGCTAAATTATCAGCAACGAAAGCCCTAAAAGGCTCCATTGAAATGTTTATGGATGAATCCAAAATCCAAAGTAATCCGGCTGCCATCCAAAGCGAGGATGAATTAGGCATCAGAATTAAACATATGGAACTTAAAATCGCTCCGATGAGAAAATAGGGACGTCTTCTCCCCCATTTCGGGTGCCAAGTGCGATCACTTAAATAGCCAATAATTGGTTGAACGATTAAACCCGTTAATGGAGCTGCCAACCATAAGGCAGGAATTTCCTCAGGTTTCGCTCCTAAATTTTCATAGATGGAACTCATATTGGCCATTTGGAGTCCCCATCCAAATTGAATACCCATGAATCCAAAACTCATGTTCCAGATTTGCCAAAAAGAAAGTTTAGGTTTAGTATTTAGCATGGCTTTGGATTTATTTAACTAGAACTTGATATCCGAAAGGCTCAAGCTCTATGGTATATCTCGAATTTATTTTTTTCGTTTTCTTACAAAAAAGACTTTTATATTTTCCTTTAAGAACATCAGAGTTTATAGTAATCACTTGTTTTTTATCTGAAAAATTCAAGATACACAATACTTGATTACCATCCTTCTCTCTTAAGAAAGCCAGTGTTTTTTGATTATCGTCGGCTACCAAAAAATTGGGCTTCACGCCATATTTACCATTCCAAAGGCCCGGACTATTTCGATGAAGATGCAACAAATCGGTGTAGAAAGAAACCAAATCCATTTTTTTCCACTCAATCGTGTCTTTTTCAAAAAATCTAAGCCGCTTGTTCATGGAAGTTTCTTGACCATTGTAAACGAGTGGCATTCCATGAATTAATGAAGAAAAAACAGCAAAAGTTTTGTAGGCATTTCCCATTCGCTCCATTTCTGTTCCATTCCAAGAATTTTCATCGTGATTGGATGTAAAGTTCATTTTGTAATGATCAGCGGGGTATTGATCATTTTTGAAGTAATTCACCAAATCGGAAACTTTCTTTTTATCTTGTGCAACGCCATTCATGATATGATGTAATTCCCAACCATAAGTCATATCAAAAGCTTTTGTCATTGGAAGTTCTTCTGCCTCTGCTAACATGAAAACCTTCTTCACGGTATCCAATTCTTTTCGTGCATCTATCCAAAAATCAATCGGAACCCAGCCGGCAACGTCACAACGAAAACCATCGATGTCGGAATTGGTCAACCAAAACTTCATGGAATTGATCATCGCCTTTCGCATCTCTTTGTTATCATAATTTAAATCGGCTACATCCCACCAATCCGTTCCAATCGTAGGTTGCAAATTTCCTGTTGAATCTAAAGTATACCAATCTTTATGTCCTTGATCCACCCAAACATTATCAGGCGACGTATGATTTGCAACCCAGTCTATAATTAATTTCATTCCATTGTCATGAACCAATTTCACCAAGTCCTTGAAATCGTTCAAATTTCCAAATTCTGGATTGACTGCTTCGTAATCACGAACGGCATAGTAACTACCCAAAGAACCTTTTCTGTTTTTCACGCCAATCGGATGTATCGGCATTAACCAAAGAATATCTACTCCCATTTCTTTGAGCCTTGGAACATGTTGCGCAAAAGCTTTAAATGTCCCTTCGGGCGTAAATTGTCGAATATTTACCTCATAAATAGTCGCATTCTTGGACCACTCAGGAACAGGATTTTGTCCAAAAACAACCATTGAGCAAATTAGGAATAGACAACATAAAATTGAATTGGTCATAACTAATATTTTTTTCATCATTAGGAAAGAGCTTAAACCTTGTCAAGTAACAAATAATTCAAATGATAGTCCACTAACGCATCCACTGGCCTTCTAATAATTCGACCAATTTCAATTCCGAATTCGTCAGCGGCTTCTCTCAGTTGTTCTTCAAAAATATCGGAAATTGAACCCACAAAATTTACCTCCACTTCACGACAATTTTCAAAACAACAAACATGAATTTCGATGAATTTTTTAAACCCTTCACGAACCATGTTTTTAATGAATTCGTGGGATTTATGTTTTGCAATGAACGGCATTAAGGATGCGATAAACACATTCGGATTACTTTGTTTGTAAACACGGTCGATTAATTCATCTTTACCCATTTGATAAGTTTCATCAAAATCTATTGAGAGTTCCGAGGGTAATTTTTTGTATAAAAAACCAGCAATTAATTGTTTTCCAAAATAACTACCACTTCCTTCATCGCCAAGAACATAGCCCAATGCCGGAACTTCTTCGAATAATTTTTCCCCATCAAAATAACAGGAATTAGAACCGGTTCCTATGATGCAAGAAATTACAGGGTTTCCACCATAAGTTGCATAGGCACATGCTAATAAATCATGATCTACAATAATTTCGGCATTTATAAAAACACGCTTTAATCCATCTTCTACGATTTTATTCAGATCTTTACTTGAACAACCAGCGCCATAAAAATAAACCCCTTTGATAGATTCAGCAATTTTCGATATGTTCTCATTTTTCCTTAATTCGGATTCAATCAAGTCAGAAGAATGAAAATAAGGGTTGAACCCCATTGTCGAATAAAAACTTTGGTTATTTTTGTTTTCAATGAGAACCCAATCACTTTTTGTTGAACCACTTTCTACTACAAAAAACATAACAACAATCTATTTTTATTTATTAAGTGTCATTTTTACACTTTCAAATATAATGATTTTACTAAGAAAAGGTTAGTATATGTTAAAAAAAAATAATTCAGAATTAAATCCAAACGTATCCGTTGATTGTGTGATTTTCGGATTTGATATGGAAAATCTTACTGTATTATTAATTGATCGTGGTGAAAATCAGTATCCTGGCTCGAGAATGGCTTTGCCAGGAAACCTGATTTACAATGATGAAAATTTAGATCAAGCCGCAAATCGGGTTTTGGAGGAATTAACAGGATTGAAAGACATATACTTGGAGCAACTCGGTGCATTTGGTGATCCGAATCGAATTTGCAAGGAAGCGGATCGTGCGTGGTTAAAATCCATTCGCGCCGAGCCTGAGGCTCGCGTTATTACGATTGCTTATGTTTCATTAGTTAAGATCTCAGATTACATTCCACATGCTTCTTCTTTTGCACAATCCGCTGGTTGGGCGGTGGTCAATGAAATTCATGAATTGGCATTCGATCATTACGAAATTCTTGAAGCTGCCAAAGAACAGTTAAAACGAAAAATAAAAATACAACCGATTGGATTTAATCTTCTCCCTGAGAAATTTACACTTAGCCAATTGCATCGTTTGTACGAATCAATTCTCGACAAACCATTGGATAAAAGGAATTTTCGCAGAAAGGTTCAGAAATTAGGAATTTTGACGAACCTGAAAGAAAAGCAACGCGGCGTCCCTCACAAACCTTCTGAACTATATAAATTTAACGAAGAGCGTTACCTCGAATTATCGAGTGACGGCTTCGACAACTTTGGTTTCTAAAATTACTTTCTCTGAATATTAATACCCTGGATTCTGACTTAAGTTTGGATTCAGAACAAGATCAGCCGTTGGAATTGGGTAAAGATCAAGATGACTGCTTGTGGCTACACCAAAAACTTCTCCACCTTTGAATGTCCAAAGGTAATCTCCACCTGTAAATAAACCATGACGAATTAAATCGGTTCTTCTTGTTCCTTCCCAGCCTAATTCACGTGCGCGTTCATCCAAAATATCTTGAAGGGTTAATGATGTAAAATTGAATGCACTTGTAAAAAATGCCCTGGTTCGGACTAGATTAACATATTGCAAAGCAGTCCCTTCATCGTTGAGTTTCAGACTGGATTCAGCGAGCATCAAATAAACATCTGCCAAACGAAACATTGGATAATCGATGTCAACATGCGCAGAATTAGCATTATTTGAACCATTTATGCCTGCCTTCGTTTTATTTTTATACTTTGGATATGCATAACCATATTTAAATTGTCCCAAATGATTTGGCTGAGAGAAATTTAATTCCTGCCCTGTTTTATGAAATAAATACCTCGAATCTTGAATGGAATCGGTGAATTTAGCAACAAACTGAGGAGTTGCTCGCAAACCACCCCATTTTCCATTTACTCCGAAGTCCGCAGCATTGATCGATCCACCAAGTGCGCCACAAACTAAATAAGTTGTGCCTCCCCAAGTTTGTGCGTATAGTCCGTCATAAACAACCGGAAAAATTATTTCAGGTGAAGTGTGATTATCGGCTAGGAAAATATCTTGATAAACATCGTCCAACTGATGCGCTCCTGAATTGATTACTTTCTCACAATACGTTTTACAATCAACATATCTTGATGTTCCGGTATAAACCTCAGCGTTCAAATACATTTTTGCCAATAATGTTTGTGCTGCTGATTTGTTAGCTCTTCCATACGGAGCTGCTCCAGGGGATAATAATTCGTCTTCAATTTCTTTCAATTCACTTTCTACATAAGAAAACAAAGCTCCACGAGTTATTTGTTCAGGTTGAAATGCACCTACTCTGTCATTTTCATCAACAAAAGGAACGTTACCAAATAAATCAATGGCGTGATAATAGCTGAGTGCACGAAGAAATCGTGCCTCATTCCTGTAAGTCCTAATTTTATCTTTATCCGAATCAGAAAAACCTCGTTCATCCAACTTCTCGTCACGAGCCTGCCAGATAAATTCATTGCACAATGCGATTTGATAGTATATTCGGTAATACATCCCTTTAATCCAACCGTCATCAGCAGACCATTCACTTTTATTGAGAGCTGGTATACCGGGATCATTCCAACCACAAACCGCCTCATCAGTTGGCAACTCTTGTAGATTCCATAAAACTCGAACATAAGCCGAAAAACCTTCATCAATTCCTGCAATGTCTCCAGCACCAGCAGGGCCTTGCAATCCTGTCATAGATAAACCCGAATAGAGTTTTGCCAAAACATTGATGTAGTTATTTGGGTCACTATAAACTGTCTCTGCATTCAAACCATACTTCGGTGTCTGGTTTAGTTGTTTTTTACAAGCCGTAAATAAAACCAATGAACAAAAAACAAAAAGAACCGCAGTTAATATTCCTTTTTTCATATCTATATTTTTTAAAAGTCAAATGTTAAATTCAATGAATACATCCGTGGACGCGGATAAATATTATTATCAATACCACCACCAATTTCTGGATCGAGCCCGGAATAATTTGTAAAAACGAACACATTATTAACCACCAGTGTTGCATTCAATCCAACTTTATTATTCAACGCTTTCAGTTTACCAAAATTATATCCAACATTGAAGTAATCGATTCTTAAAAAGTCTGCTCGTTCCAAATAATGATCACTCAACAATTGATTTGTCGCAACTTTTTGAATTTGATCTTCATAGTACAACGAACTGATATTATTCAAAAAGCCTTGTGTTCCATTTACGGATTGAAATGTGCCCGCGTTCGAATGAATGTTATTGTATATATAACCACCGATTTCACTACGCATAGACATGCCAAATGACCATTTTTTGTATTGATAATTTAGAGACAAACCAAAAAACCAGTCTGCAATAGCTTGATTATTGATGTAGCGATCCTTGATATTGATTAGTCCATCACCGTTTCTATCCGCATAAGCATGAATATCTTTCCATTTGTCTGCTGTTGTAATTTGACCATCGTTGTTGACATCAATTGTAGCTTGTTGCCCAACTTGAATTGGAGCCCCATCTACATCATAAAGTTGTTCATATACTAAGAATGAAAAAGTTGGATATCCAATACGATGAACCTGAATGGTATTTCCTATACCCCCCGAGATACCACCAACTTGAACACCAACTGCATTTTCGTCCTCAATTTGAGAAAGTTTAATTACGCGATTGAAATTTCTTGATGCATTACCCATTATATCAAGTCTGGAATTCTTATTTGCAAAAATCCCGGCATTGAAAGAAAATTCCACTCCGGTATTACTCAGACTTCCCACATTCGTGAGTATTTCATTCGTGAAATTTGTACCGGCAGCAACTGGCACAACCGCAAGGAGGTCGCTTGTAATTTTTTGATAAACATCAATTGAACCGGAGAAACGATCTTTTAAAATACCAAAATCAATTCCGATGTTGTATGATTTCGTTTGCTCCCATCTTAAATTTGCGTCAAAACCGGATGGTCTAAAAACTAATAACGTATCAGGTCCAAAAATATATTGAGCTGTTTGGCTACCAACAAAATAGTTAGAAATATAAGCATAATCGCCTATACCATCTTGTTGACCAGTAACACCATATCCTGCCCTCAATTTCAACATATTAACATGCTTAACATTATTTTTAAAGAACGACTCATCTGAAATAATCCAAGCAGCAGAAACAGCAGGGAATAGGCCCCATCGCGCCTCAGGACTAAAACGAGATGAACCATCATAACGAAGTGACGCATTCAAAACATATCTGTCTTTAACAGTAAAAATACCTCTTGAATAAAATGATAAAATGGAATTCTTGGTATAAAAAGGAAATTCTGTAACCGATTCAGGAATTACCGAATCTTGCGCTTCATTATATGCCGGCCAATTCGGGCTAGACGAATACCAATCTTGATATGAATATCCGGCAGTCAAATCCATAACCAAAAATTGATTACCAGTACCGTTGCTATTGTTGTAGTTGAAATAGGCTTCCAAAAGTTTATTTCCTTTATTACTGCGATATTTATTGTATGACCCCTCTGTAAAAAACCCAGATGCAGAAGAAGCGCGAGTAATGGCAAAACCTGTTCCCTCTGACTGATCAATACCACCATTTACCACTGCCTTCAAACCATTTACAAATGGTATTTTGTAAGTAACCTTTGCATTACCAATTAATCGCCAAACATCGCTTTGATCCTCTCGTTGCATCAAAAGCCCTAACGGATTTTTCGCGGCTAGTGTATTGGGTTTACCATTGTTGTCAATCCACTCAAAATAACCACCATAGGTAGTAGTATCAGAATAAACTGGTTGTGTAGGATCAAAATAAGCAGCACCCAAAGCTCCTCGATTTGCAAAAAACGAACGTGTATTAACGAGTTTATTGTTGATTTCCAATTGCAACTTATTATCGAAAAATGATGGCGTCAAATTCAATGTTACTGAGTTCCTCATGAATTGATCTCTTCTTAAAACGCCATTTTCTATACGATTGCCGAACGATAAACGATACGGTAAATTTTTAATTCCACCTGTTAATGAAACGTTATTATCAACTACATAGGCTGGCCTGAAAACTTCCCGCTGCCAATCTGTATTCGCATCGCCCAACAAGGCAATTTGACCGGGATTTCCTAATCGATTTACAAGCTTTCTAAGACTATCACCGCTTAACACTTCCGCATACTTCGCAACAGTTGAAAGCGAGTGCTTTGTGTCAAATACAACTTTCAATGGTGCATTGCCCGAACTGCCTTTTTTTGTGGTAATGATGATAACCCCATTTGCTGCACGAGAACCATAAATTGCAGTGGCAGAAGCGTCCTTCAGAATCACGAAAGAGGCTATATCGTTAGGATTGATCAGAGATAAGGGATTGGCGGCACCAGCAATACCTCCGTTGTCCAATGGAACACCATCAACAACAATTAAAGGGTCATTACTCGCATTAATTGAAGTTCCACCTCTAAGTCTCAATGTACTGCCCGAACCGGGAGCTCCATCGTTCGTATTTATCTTTAATCCTGAAACTTTACCCATAATTAATTGTTCAGGGGTAGACATCGATCCTTGAGTAAAATTCTTTTCATTGATGACAACTGCAGACCCTGTCAAATCTTTCGTTCGCGTTGTTCCATAACCAATAACCACAACCTCTTCCAGTTCTTTTGATTTGGAAAGAGAAATATTTTTTTCAAGAACCTGATTAGCTGCTAAAGTAATTTTTTCATTGAAGGTTTCTAGTCCAAAATACTTGCAAACCATGACATAACTTCCGGGAGGAATATTTCCAATTTCGTATACTCCACTTTCTGATGATTTCGCTCCAATATTTTTTCCTTCTAATGTAACGGTTGCATTGAAAATCGGATTACCCTCGGTATCCGTGACAACACCCTTTAATACTGCATTTTGACCAAATGAAAATGAGCTAACAACCAGACAAATTAAGGAAACTAGAACGTTTTTATAGAATATTTTCATGAAAATTGCTTTTTAAAACCGAGTTAATTTAGTGTAAATATATTTTTATTTTTATAAATGTCAAAATGACGCAAACAAAAATTTTAATGAACAAGTTCGATTTTAACTTTTGATTTTGACAAATTAACTGGAATCACCAATAAATCATCTTTTCTGAATTGCTCGATTGAATAGGATTTGTTACCAATTTTGAGCTTTCTAGTAATTGAGCGTGCTCCGTGAATAATTAATTCAAAGTTTTTGATTTTCGAATTGTATTTCGAGCCAACTTCTTTGTCAATATAAATGAATTTCTTTTTTGGGCAATTACCATTAAAACTAAAATTTACCAATTCATATTCGCTGTTTTCAAATGAATTTTGAGACAAGCCATCGTCATCATACCAATTTCCTTCTGATGATTTGACCGATTCATCGAAATAAAAATGAACTTCTGTTTGATTTGGATTGAATTCGTCGACGGATTGAATTTTATTGGTCATTGGAATAAAGGAACCCGCTTTTACAAAAACAGGAATTTGATTAAGCGAATTGAGTAAACTTAAAACAGCTAGATTTGAACCGTTTTTGGATATATTCAACTTTTGTCCAGAATGAAAATTATACCAAACTTGTTTATTTGGTATTTGAATACTCAAAGAATCAGCAATCTTTTTATCGCGAATCGGATTTACTAGAAACGCATCACCCCACATAAACAAATCAGCTTTTGATTCGGTCCAATGAGCTGAGGTATCGTTCAAAAAAACCGGACGAATTAATGGTGTTCCTTTTTTGTGATTTTCATAAGCCAAGGTATAATTGTATGGCAGTAAACGATATCGAAGTTCAATTGCTTCCTTTGCCAATTTTTTCGTTTGAGCATCCTTGAAAACAGGTTCTGAAGCTACTTCTTCTTGCGCATGCGGACGAAAAACGGGTTGAAAAACACCATACTGAAGCCAACGCAGATACAATTCAGGATCGTCATTTGCTCCGGCAAAACCACCCAAGTCCGAATGCATGTAACCGATACCTTGCAAACCCATCTGCATTGAAATTTCCATTTGTGGTTTGAGTCCGCCCCACGTTCGATTAACATCCCCCGACCACGGAATGATTCCATGTTTCTGTGTTCCAGAAAAGCCTGATCGCATTAAAATAAATGGACGTACTTTAGGAAAGTCCTTTTTGTACCCATCATTGATCAACTTCGCCCATTCATTGCCATAAATGTTATGAACTTGATCTGCCTTCTTTTTTCCGTGAAACATTTCTGAAGGATGTACTTCGGGTTCACCTAAATCTCCCCAAAAACCTGTTACTCCATTATCAATCAGTTTTTTGTATTCATTCCAAAACCAAGTTTTTACATGTGGTTGAAAAACATCCAACAGTCCAGTGTTCCCAAAATAAAAATTGTAAGTCAATGGTTTTCCAAGGCTATCGGTTCCCAATAAATTCTTTTCTTTGGCTTCGGCCCATTTTTTAGAAGTGGTTAAAATAAAAGGTTCAGTAATTAATACCGTATTGACATTTTTCGACTTAAAATCAGAAATCATTTTCTGCGGATTCGGAAATGAGTCTCGGTAAAATTCCAAATTTCCGAGCGTTCCCTGAATTTCCTTTCCAAACCAGTAGAGATCAAAAACAATCGCATCAAGTGGAATGGAATCTTTTCGAAAAGCATCAACTACTTTTTCCGCTTCAGCCTGCGAATGATATCCAAAACGACTTGCAAAATTTCCAAATACCCATCTCGGCGGCATTGGTTGTCTTCCCAGCAATGCCGTTTCATTCGTAATTAAATCCTTCCAATCATCTCCGACTATGACTTGATAAGTCTTTCTTCCACCATTGGTTTCGTAAGCCAATGTATTGTCTTTTTTTGAGTCCAAATCTAAATATCCAATTTCCGGATTATCAAAGTGAATGGCATACAAACGATTAGAAAGGACCAATGGCATTGTGTAATTCATCAATTCGGAATGTTCCTCATAACCATAATGCGCCTTGTTATACAATTGCAAACGGTAACCCCTGCGATTCATTCCAAGTGCTCGTGCTCCTCCACCGTATAAAATTTCATCGTTCGTTAAGTTGAAAGAAATCTTTTCAAGTTCAGAAGTTTTATGGTAGCCCAATTTTTCGGATGTAACCAATTTCCCCTTGTAGAAATAAGAAAGCTGAAACGGAACTTTTTGAATTTGAACAACTAACTTATTTAACACCAATTTACATTGATCCGTCGATTCAATGAGCTTGAATTTTTTACTCACATTCGACATATTTTCAACGGCGTGTGAAGGATCTGAAATTCTAATTTTTGATGGGGAAAAACTTGTTTCGATTATTTTATCCGAAAAAGCTTTGATTTCATACTCACCATCTGAAACAGTCAGTTTGACCAACGAATCCGTTTTTTGAATGGCAAGAAATTGTCGTTGATTGTTTTGAGCAAAAGCACAAAAACTATAAAGCAATAGAAAACCAAAAAGTGCTTTCATTCGAAAATAATTTGGAAGTGATATGAACAAAGCTAAAAATTCTTTCGCAGAAATCTTAAGCTAATTTCATCGCATAAGCTGCAAGGTCGACCAACTTGGATGAATAACCATATTCGTTATCATACCAAGCAACAACTTTTACAAAATGATCATTGAGTGAAATTCCAGCTGTTGTATCAAAAATAGAAGTTCGTGGATCCGAAATAAAATCTTGAGAAACAACTGATTCATCCGTATATCCTAAAATTCCTTTTAAACTTGTTTCGGAATATCTTTTCATTGCATCGCAGATTTCTTGGTAGCTAGTAGCTTTTTCGAGGCGAACGGTTAAATCAACAACCGAAACATCCGGAACCGGAACTCGAAACGCCATTCCTGTCAATTTACCTTTTAATTCAGGTATAACCATCGTAACTGCTTTTGCCGCACCTGTTGAAGATGGAATGATATTTTGATTCGCTCCTCTTCCACCCCGCCAATCTTTCGCGCTTGGACCATCAACTGTTTTTTGAGTCGCTGTAACAGCATGAACAGTCGTCATTAAACCTTCTAGGATTCCAAATTCATCGTGAAGAACTTTAGCAATTGGCGCCAAACAATTGGTAGTGCAGGATGCGTTCGAAATAATTAATTGATCAGACTTCAAGGTTTCGTGATTCACCCCCATTACAAAAGTCGGCGTATCGTCTTTTGGTGGTGCAGATAGAATGACTTTCTTAGCACCAGCATTTAAGTGCAGTTGAGCACTTTCTTTGCTCAGAAAAAGTCCAGTGCATTCAAGGACAACATCCACATCAACAGCCTTCCAATCTATTTGCAATGGATCCTTTTGGTTTGTAATCCGAATTTTATGTTCACCGATAATTAAATGTCCTGGCTCGTGAGAAACATCCAAACTAAATTTCCCATGTGTCGAATCGTATTTAAGCATGTAAGCCATGTAATCAACATCCAACAAATCATTGATTGCGACCAATTTCAAGTCACTTCGTTCAGAAATAATGCGAGCTGCAAGTCGACCAATTCTTCCAAAACCATTGATTCCAATACGTGTCATACCTTTGATTTTATAGTTTTCACTACAAATATATAAGAAAGTGTTAAAATGACACTAAGTTGATTGGATTATTTTCTCATTTCGTATATACGAACCGATTTTGAAGGGATTGAAAGTGTTTTTATAGATTTGAAATCAAGGTTTTCACCCTCAAAAATAGCATTAGCAAAAGCAAATCCATTCAGCACTTCCTTGAATCGTTCAAATTCAATTTTCTCCTCTTTCGGAGAATTATTGAGCAGCACCATAATAGTTTCAGATTCAATTTGTCGGAAATAGACATAAACATTATTTTGCGGTATAAATTGAATCAACTTCCCATGATGAATTGCTGGTTTTGTTTTTCTCCAATTTAAAAGTTTCTTGGTCCAATCGAAATAAAGTGTTTGATCAGCTGTTCTGCCTTTTTCAGTAAAAGCATTGTTTAAATCATCAGGCCATCCACCTGGAAAATCGCGACGAATATCCGCATCACCTTTGCCTTTATCACCTTTCATTCCTATCTCTGATCCATAATAGATTTGAGGAATTCCTCGCGTTGTAGCTAAAAGAGTCGTGGCTAACTTGTAATCTTCGAATTTCGGGTAAAGTTCATTAAATCGTTGTGTATCATGATTTTCAAAAAAGACAAGAAGATTGTTCGGATCCTTGTATAAAAAATCATTAACGAAATTCTCATAAAATCGCAACATTCCTTTATCCCAACCTTGTTCCGATTCATTAAACGCTTGCATATACGCATCGTGCAAAGTGAAATCCATAACAGCTGGCAAATTTGAGTTATAGCTTTGTAGCGAACCAATCGGACTATCCTTTTGCCAATAAGACATCAGCGCTTGATCGTGCATCCAAACTTCACCAACCATATTGAAATTCGGATATTCATTCATGATTGCTTTCGTCCATTTCGCAATGGCTTCTTTGTCGTTGTATGAATAAGTATCAACTCGTAAACCGTCTAATTCAGCAAATTCCACCCACCAAATTGTATTTTGAATCAAGTAATTGAGCACCAACGGATTCGCTTGGTTCAGATCTGGCATGCTCGTATCAAACCAACCATCTTCTGAAGCACGTTTGTCTTTCTCACTCTTGTTGGGATCCATCTGCGTGCTCGTGCGGTAACTGGAGCGCGTGAATGAAGGAAATTGATGAATCCATGTTTGCGTTGGCAAATCTTTAATCATCCAGTGCTTGCTCGACCAATGATTAGGCACCTCATCTTTAATAACCTTTAATCCTTTGCGGTGTGCCTCTTGAACCAAGAATTGAAAATCATAAATACTCCCGTAGCGAGGATCTACCTTGTAAAGATTCGATTGTGCATAGCCGTGATAAGAATAGGATTCCTCATTGTCTTCAAGCAAAGGTGTTGTCCAAATGGTCGTGGCTCCGAGTTCCTTAATATAATCAAGATTTTGAATGATTCCGTGAATATCACCACCATGTCTTCCGTTTGGATTGGAGCGATCTGCTTTCTCAATCGTCTCGGGATGTGTATCTACTCCCGGATATAAGTTTGCGAACCGATCCGGCATCAACAGATAAATGACGTCTTCCGAAGAAAATCCTTTTCTTCTTGCCGATCCATATTGCCTTTCCTTTAATTCGAAATCGTAAGTTGCGACAACTTTCTTTTTATCAAGCAAATGTATAGGGTATTTTCCAGAATTTCGATTTGCTGTTTCGATTGTTACGAATAAATAATTTGGATTTTCTGTTTTAATAACTCCTAAAATCGGGAAACTTGGGGATTCGACAGTGAAACGAGCGATATTTTCTCCGTGTATTAATATTTGAATTTGTGAAAGCCTCATCCCAGCCCACCAATTCATAGGTTCAAAATGCTCAATTTTAAAGTTTTTTTGAGCAGAAGTTCCCGAAATAAGAGTGAAAGATAGATTAATCCACAAAAACAGTTTTCCTAGTTTTTCCATTTGATAAAATTTCGATAAAAATTTGATTTGATTCCGGCTTTGTATGGATTGGCCGCCCCAATAAATCATAGGTTCCAACAACTTGAATTGGAATTTGGTTCTCTTCAATTGTTAACTGACATGGATTCTCAAGACCTTGAAAAGGTTGAACTTGAGCAAGCGCACTTTGCAAACGCGCATCTAAATAATCCGAAATACTCATTGTAACGTGAGCACCAAATGCATCTGTAAGAGACGAAGTAAAATCTGAATCTGTAAATCCATAATCCAACTGTTTGTATGAATCT
>JBIIVA010000183.1:0-4793 GCA_044339705.1 Crocinitomicaceae bacterium | reverse complement strand
TTTCCACCAACCACCGCCGAAGCTTATCTCTAGCGTTAGGGTATTATTATTGTTAGAAAAACTAGAAATGTAAGTAATGCTTGAAGCAGCTAAAGATGAATTATTGATTTCACCTCCGTTTATTACTTTGGCCAATCCCATGTGTGCACCTACACCATTAACAGTCAATTCTCCCGTAGTAGAATTGTAGGCATAAGTATAGGGAGCGTTTGTAGTTCCATCATGAGGAGCAACTGGGGCACTGCAGCCTTCAGCTGCTGCTCCTTGCCATCCCTCAACCCAAGTACTTCCATCCATGAAATGCGTTAAAGCTCCATTTGGACCAAAAGTTAAGGAATCATCGAAAAGACAAGCTCGAACGCTTACATCCCCAGCCGAATTTGACCACCAAGAATAGTCCCCTTGATTTGGCCCAACGGCTAAAGAACCGGCGGCAGGAGCTAAACGCCATGTTCCTTCAATTTGCGCAATCGCATTCCATGTAAAGAGGACAATTGCAGTAAATAAATAGATTTTTTTCATAGTAAATAGTTTTAAAGTTTAAATATAGTATTTTTTACAATAAGTAACAAAATTATTGTTTAAACCCGTTGTGCATTTAGGCCAAATTTACTTTTAAATTGTTAATTGGGCGATTAAAAACAAACTTATTAAGGTGCTGAATTAGTGTTAGAGCGGTTATTTTGGAAAGTATTCTTGTCTTAAATCCTATAAACGATTTAGCAAAATTTTCTCTTATTCTAAACTGATCGCACATTTGGGAGAATAGCGTCTCAATTCTTTTTCTTCCCTTCTTGAAAACATACGGTTGTTCAACATAATCTTCTTGGTTTTTCCTCATAGGAGTTTGAAGATTAATCTGTGCTGTTTCAAAAAGATTTAATTGAATTTCCGCTGACAAATAACCCAAATCGCCTAGTATTGAGCACTTTGAAAAAGATATTTTTATGTCTTTTAACAGATGAATATCATGAACAGAAGCTGGAGTAATATCGATACTTTGAAATACTCCAGACAAGGAACAAATTCCGTGAATTTTGTATCCAAAATAATAAGTGTTTTGGGCAGCACAATAACCTTTGGAAGGTTGAGCATAATCAATCTCACGACATATTTTACTTCTTGATGCTCTTGCATTTTTACAAATTTCAAGTGGCATTGAATCAATGATAAAAGTATCTTCAAATTCATTAAAGTCAGATGCTAAAAGAGTTCTTACTTTTTCAATTTGGTAAAACAAGGATCTTTTCCTTCGATTATAAACAGAACGTTCTATTAAAGGGTGTAAATAGGTATATCGAATATCTCTAAATAATTGACATTCAGAATGTATACCCATAAACTCAGCGGTCAGATTCATTGCAATTAAGTCCAAATTTCCAAGTTTTGGTTTACGAATTTGGAACATGGGATCAAAAGAAACATTCAATGATTGCAGATGTTTCAAAATAATTTCATAGTTTTGAATAAAGTTGTTCATGGTATTTAATAGACTGATTATCAATTAAATATACGAATTTTAATAATTCGATGAACAACTTTTTTTATTTTTTTCTAAATGCACAACGGGTAGAATTGTATGAAAAAGAATAAAACAATTATTTTACAACCTTACATTTAAACAAAAATATTTTTACGAAATCATTTTTATTAATTGTTTACAAGACTTTTTTAAATTAAGGCTTTAGATTATTTGAAATATGAAGTTAAAATAATATTTTGATCAGAGAAATAATTCAAAATTGTAGTCTAAATGAATAGAAAAGAGTTAATAAATAGCGTTATTATGTAAATATGGTTACAATAAAAAGTTTTTTTTATGTAAATTATGAAATAAATTCTTAATATTGCACCATTAAAGTTCTAATTTTTTTGGCGGAAACCGAAAAGCCATTCAAAGAGTAGGTGAATTATAATTGTTTTTTATGTTAAAAAAGTTTATTTATTTATCACTAATTACATTTGGAATTACAAGCTGTAAAAGTGTGACTGTCCCAATGTATGTTAGTTCCGGAGAGTTATCTTCGTTAAATACAGGGATGACCAAAGAGGAGGCGAAAGCAAAACTAGGAAATTTAAGCCCTTACGACATCTTAGTTGCCGAGCAATCAGGTTGTGAATTGCATCAATACAAATATAAAAGACCGGCCAAGAAAATCTCTGCATCAATAATTGATAAGTCTGAAGGTTTAACTGAGGGTTCTAAAATTTATGTTGACGAATCTGATGCCTATTTAGTGTATAAGAATGGGAAGTTAGAAACTGTTCTTACAAATATCGGTAAAAAAGATGCTGTTAATTTATTGTCAGATATTAGTTCAGCTCAAATTATTTGCAATGAAGCTGGATTAAAAGGTTGTACTGACCCATCAAGTTTAAGTTATAATCCAAATGCTATTATAGACGATGGATCTTGCAAATATTGTCCATGTGGTTTTGAGAATAATCCAAATTTCAATCCAAAACGTCCAGAAAGTGATTGTAATCAAAAATGTATTAAAATCAAGAAAGACGAGGATGCTGATGCTTCAGCTGATTCTAAAGGAGAAGATAAAGGATGTTCAAATTGTGATTTAGTAGATAAACTTTCAAAATCTAATTCAAATATTACAATTAACTTAAAGTTACCTGAGGAAGAATCGAAATCTAAAAGTAAATCAAAGACTTCTAAAGTTCGCTCTGTAAAATCAAATAAATCAAAGTCATCTCTTTTTGGTTTATTTAAAAAATCAAATAAGTAATTAATTTAAAAATAAAATCATGAGAAATATTAGTATAATGTTTTTTACAATTGGCTTACTTATTGCTTCTTGTAAAACTATTAAAAATAACTACGCAACAACTACTGACTCTATCTTTAATCTTCGCGCTGGAATGACTTTAGATGAGGTTTCAAAAACTTTGAAATCTGAGCCTACAGATGTATATTCGAACATTGTTGATAATCAAAAAATAATTATTTATAAATACCGTAAAAATTACCAGCAAGTTCCCACTAAAAAACTTGATGCTGCTGAGTATTTGAGAGGAGGGAAAAGTATTTATAAGGATGAATCAAATCTTTATGTCGTTTTAGATTCAAAATCCAATAAACTATTATATTTCATTACTGAAAGCGGGAGAAAATCTGGTAAAACAGAATTAAATAATGTTTTAAAAATAAAATTGAAAAACTAATATCAATTTTAATTTGATAGATATTTTAGATTTATATTTTGAGACCGTGGGTTTAGACTCACGGTTTTTTTATTATTAATAGTTTTATTGTAAAAAAAACAAAAAAATAGGGTTTATTAAATTTAGTATGTTTTTATTTGAGTCTCCACAATTATACCACTAATTTCCGATTGCAGCAATTACTAACCTATCAAATAGACGTTTACCGAAATATCTTCTGTTAAGTTTATAGCAAAACTCATCAAAATATACTTGCAGGTATTTTCCTTTTATCATATGATAAACTCCCAATAGATTGCGTTTTGCGTTACTAATAGTAATGTGAACCCATTTGAGTGTTGTTTTAGTGGTTTGCTTTGTTGATTTATCGCTGATGTGCATTTCAACCAAATTCGCAAAGTCAGTGTAGCTGGTGCTTTGATCAGAAAAAATAATAGCCTTTTCATGAATATATTCCACTACTAGCTCATTTGTTTCAGATTTTTCATGACTATCCAGCGATTTCATTTTGAAATATCTACAATGAGTAGAAGTTTCTCCTGTCTCAAGATCTTCTAAGGGTGTTGATTCTGCCATTACAACAACTTTAGATTGCCTTTGACTGGGTCACGTTTTAATTTAACTCCCTCAGATGTTGCTTGTTCAAAGTAGCCTTCATCAAATTCTACAGATCCACTCAACTGATAAAGGTTATCTCGCTTTCCCATACCCGCACGGATTTTATGCATCAATTTCCAAACAGTTTCCCATCGTTTATGTCCTAGTTGGCGCTGCATTTCAATGGCTGAGATTCCCTTTTTACTGAAGGTCATAAAAGCCATACAGGTATACCATGTATGAAATGAAAGATTCGAGTTCTCCATAATCGTTCCGCTTCGCAAGGTCGTTCTAAAACCACAAGTTGAACACTGCCATTGCCATTTATTTTGTAACCAATAGTGTTTTGAACACCCACAGCGCTTACAGCTAATTCCTTCCTTTTCTCTTTGTAAACGAAAATGAAGCTTGCAACTTTCGTTATCTGGAAAGTCGCGAGAAAATTCTAATATTGTCATGTCCTTTGTTTTTACAAAGGTTATATTTGATGACTGTAAACTATTTACGTACTGGTTCAATTGTGGAGACTCAATTTAAATTTTTCGTCTTAATTCAAAACTGTTAATTATCCATTGGATTTCTCGGAAAATTAGTCATGAGTTTAAATCTTTTTCCTTGTTTTTCTAGACAAATTTTCCAGAGATTTTCTAAAGAGGTATCTAAAACGAGAGAGGTTTCAATATTGTTTGCTGTAATCCAGCTTTCAGATTTTATTTCATCATTAAGTTGTCCGAAGCTCCAACCCGAATATCCAATAAAAAAACGAATTTTCTTGTTTGGATTTTTAGAATTTTTAATTCGTTTACAAATCATTTCAAAATCTCCACCATAATGAAGACCATCTCGAATTTCTAACGTATTACTGATGTCATTAAATGAATGAATATAATATAAATTCTCTTTGGAAACAGGCCCGCCAAAACTAATTTTTGCCTGAATATCAGGGAAGCTTTCATCAAGTTGATGTAAATCGACATCGATGTAATTATTCAAAACAAATCCGAATGTTCCTTCTTCGT
>JBIIVA010000032.1:0-17138 GCA_044339705.1 Crocinitomicaceae bacterium | reverse complement strand
GTTAATATTTCAATTTGGTCTTTTTTTGATTGAGAAAAAGAATTCAAAGAGAAGATTATAGTTATTAAAAGTAGAATTGACTTCATGTATTATGTTTAATTATTGCTAACGGTTTGCGTGTAGGCGATGTTGCCTTGTGTTGCGCCTGCGGCAAGGCAATATTGCTTACACGCTGTTATGTGTTGTGGTTCTTGTCAATTCTGTCTTATCAATTGATTTTCCTTTAAATAATTTATGAATTGGTTTGTGATTTCTTCTGTTCTTTTTGTTATATCCTGTTCTGTAAAATCAGTATTATTTGAAGCTAAATTTACAAGCTCGGATATAATTGTACCTGTTTTGTGTTGTCCTTTGTCATTGGTAAATCCTTCATAATATTTTATCTTATCACTAAAACGGTAATCAGCCGCTCTAATATTTATTTTATCCTCTAATAGTACTTTATTACCTAAGGCTTCTAAATTTTTAGTGTTTACTAAAGTTTTGTCGTTCTCTTGTCGCTTTCGAGCAAAAATATGTTCAATATCAAAATTTGTGTTTATTGTTGGGATGATTTGATTATCATTATTAAATGCCCACCAAGTTAACATTGATCTTGTTATTGGTCTTCCATTCTTAAATTCAAAGTTATTTATTGCAATCCTTAATGTATTTTCTTCAAATTTATGTTCATCAAAATTTACATCTTTATCCGTAACTACATTAATCATTTCTGCATATACAGGAGTTCGTAATGCATTTACACCTGGATTGATAAAAGAAAATCCCCAAACAAAACCTATTATTTTATTTAAAAAATCATCAAGTTTATTTTCTTCTAATTGGTCACTTGCATTTTTGTTATGTAAAAAATACACTGATAAAAAATAAGTCCACATTCCATTTGGAGCGTAATTTAAAATAAATAACTTTCTCAAAATGTTCGGTTGAAATCTTTCGGAATTTTGATTGTAAATATCATTCCAAAATTCTACTAATATTTTGAGATTAGTTAAAGTTTCATCTTGTTTAAGGATTGCATATTTTCCTTTTTCATAAAATTTACGAAGTGCCTCTGTTGTACTAGATTTAATTCCTTGTTTTGAGCGTATAAAATACATATACCTAGTGAACAGCTCATCCATTGGAATTCCATTTAAAGGTCTAAAAATCTTTCCCGAGATTTCTTCAAGTTCTTTCCATTTTTCAATAAAATCATCTTTTTGATTTTTTGTACTGTAATACTTGTAAAACTGTGCTTTGAAAATATCGGCATCTGATAATGGCAGTCCTCTATTATTTAAAGTTGAAAAAATTCTTAAAGCTGTATCTTGAGATTCTGCTTCAATAGGCAAAAGAATACAGTTCCCAAGAATTCTAGCAGGTAAGTATGCAAAGTAAGACGGGAACTCACTCAAAAAATCATCAATTTTTTGTTGGAAAAACATGTAATTTCTTGCATAATTGCTTTTTTGATCTTTACTTACAAAACCAGTTTTCAAAATATCAAGAAACTCATCTTTGTCATTATCGGTAGCTACTTCTGAATCTATTTTTAGTACATTGAGATCTGCTTTGCCAAATTCATCTGTTTTCCATAAACATTGTGCAATTCTATCACGTGTGCTTTTAGAATTGTCATCTTGCATATTATTAAACTTTGCATAAAATGCACGCAATAACAACATCAAAGTTGTTAAGCGTTGTTGGCCATCAATTACTTCTTTTTTATTATTTTCATTTTCAAAAGTTACTATCGAACCTAAAAAGTATTCTTCATTTTTTTCGAATTTTTCATAATTGTTATCAGGAAAAGCAAATGAAAAAATGTCGTCCCAAAGCGTTTGGCACTGGCTTTCTTCCCAAGCATAAGGTCTTTGATAATCTGGTATTAGAAAATCCGATTTCTTGTCGGAAAAAAGCAACATGATAGTTTTTTGGTCAACATTAAGTTTAGACATATTTTTTTAATTTTTATTTAATGGTCAAATTTTTACCGTGAGTTTCGTTACACCATAACACATAACTCGTTTATAGTCGAAACAATCTTTCGATAAGCCTTCTATTTCTTAAGGAGCTACTCGAAACATCGTTTCGTATATTCCAAATATACATTTTTTTTCTTATAAATCGTCAAAAGGACTTTTAATTCGTTGAATACTATTTGTACTCACATGAGTATATATTTCAGTTGTTTTACTGCTTGAATGCCCAAGTATTTCTTGGATGTATCTCAAGTCGGTTCCGTTTTCTAAAAGATGTGTTGCATAGCTATGGCGTAACCAATGTAAAGTTACGGGCTTTATAATTTTTGTTTTATTGAGCGCTTGTTTTAGTACAAGTTGCAGACTTCTCTTGTCATAGGGCATTCCTGAGGTTTGTCCCTCAAATAAATAACGCTTTGGTTTATGTAATTTGTAATAGGTGCGCAACATTTCCAAAATCTTTTGACTTAAAGGGACTATTCTATCTTTTTTTCCTTTGGAATTTTTGATCAAAATAATATTTCGCTTTGAGTCTATGTGGATTGGTTCCAACGCTAATAATTCGCCACAACGCAATCCACAACTGTAAATTAAACTCAACATTACTTTATGCTTCAGGTTATTATGAGCTTCCAAAATGGCTTTCACTTCTTCTTTGCTTAACACATTTGGTAGGCGTTTTTCTCTTCTTGGGCGTTGGATAAAGTCAACCTCCATCGTTCTTTTGAACCGATTTCGGTAAAACAATTTTATTGCGTTTATCACCTGATTTTGATAACTGGCCGACAGGTTTTTTCGAAGAATATATTCCGAATTAAAATGAACAATATCCTCAATTGTGAAACTTTCTGGCTCCTTATTCTGGTAAAATCGAAAAAAGACTTCAAGCGCATCCGAATAGGTTTTAATGGTGTTTGAGCTATATCTTCGATAGTTCATGTAGTTTTTGAAAGAAAATAAATGTTGTTGTACGTTCATGATTTCATTTTTTATATCCGACTTGTTTTCGAGTTGTTTGTTGCGTTTTCTGATGGTCCTTTTGAATGAGGTAATTTAAAACCTGCTCGATGTCTTCAAATTTCTGATTGTGTTGCTTTTCGAGTTCAATTAGTTTTTCTGAGAGTTCTTGATAAGTTAAAGCAAATTGACGCATTATTACGAATGCGCGCATAATACTGATATTTACATCAATTGCAATTTCTGAATTTAATACACTTGATAACATTGCCACACCTTGCTCTGTAAATGCAAAAGGTAAGTATCGTTGCCCTCCCCAACTTGAGGTCGCAATTTGCGACCTCAAGTTTTCCCATTCCTCTGGCGTTAATTCAAACATAAAGTCTTCTGGAAAGCGATCGATATTCCTTCTAACAGCTTGCTTTAAAACACGTGTTTCTACTTCATAAATTTTTGCTAGGTCCATGTCTAGTATTACTTTCTTTCTTGCTTTCGCATAGCTTCAGCGAAGCAAAGCCTCTGATTTCGTGAATTTGATTTTTAATTAATTCTAGTTCCATAATTCATTTTTACTTGAATATACGAAAAAATAATCAATAAAATGATTATAAATAAATCAAAAAGAATGAAAGATTATACTTTTTAATGAGTAAATCTGAAAATGGAAATAACAAAAAAGGGCCACGTTTTCGTGACCCTTCCAATATAAAATTGATTATAATTAAAGTGTTCCGCGCTTTTCTTGCTCTCTCTCGATGGATTCGAAAAGTGCCTTGAAGTTTCCGGCTCCGAATCCTTTTGCTCCCATTCGCTGGATGATTTCAAAGAATAGGGTAGGTCGATCCTCAACGGGCTTGGTGAATATTTGAAGTAAATATCCTTCTTCGTCGGCGTCCACTAAAATAGCAAGTGACATCAATTCATTGATATCTTCTTTCATCATGTTCATGTGCTCACCAAGTCGACCTGGAATTTCATCATAGTATGTTTTTGGTGGAGCTGAAAGAAACTCAACGCCGCGTGCTCTTAGTTGTTTGACCGTTTCAATGATGTTGTCCGTTGCAACGGCTATATGTTGTGCTCCAGGGCCTTCATAAAAATCAAGATATTCTTCGATTTGAGAGCGTTTTTTCCCTTCCGCAGGTTCGTTGATCGGAAATTTGATTCTACCATTTCCGTTTGACATTACTTTCGACATTAGAGCTGAATATTCTGTATGAATTTGTTTGTCGTCAAAAGAAAGGAAATTAACGAATCCCATCACATCTTCATACCATTTTACCCACGTGTCCATTTCTCCCCAACCAACATTTCCAACCATATGGTCAATGAATTTTAAACCGGTCGGAGCAGGATTGTAATCAGATTCCCACTTTTGGAAGCCCGGTAAAAATGGTCCATTGTAATTTTTACGTTCAACAAACATGTGAACCGTTTCTCCGTAGGTATAGATTCCTGCACGAACAACTTCGCCGTGTTCATCTTTTTCTATGGTCGGTTCCATAAATGACTTGGCACCACGTTTGGTCGTCTCTTCCCACGATTTTTTTGCGTCGTTTACCCAAAGGGCGATCACTTTTACACCGTCTCCGTGTTTTTTAACATGTTCCCCAATTGGCGAATCGCTTTTCAGAGCTGTAGTAAGCACCAAACGAATCTTATCTTGTTTTAAAACATAAGAAACACGATCTTTCAAACCAGTTTCTAAGCCGGCATAAGCGTGTGACTGAAATCCGAAAGCCGTTTTGTAATAGTGAGCCGATTGTTTAGCATTTCCAACATAAAATTCAACGTAATCCGTTCCTAAAAGAGGGAGGAAATCTTCCGCTCCTTCAAATATTTTCTCTAGACCATATTCAACATTGGAGACTTCTTTTTTTATTTCTTCTGACATAATTTAAATTTGATAATTAATGAATCCAAGATTTAGCGTAATCTGGTTGTTCAATTCCCAATGCCTGCTTGGTCAGTTTTAGCGGTTTAAAGGTGTCTACCATAACAGCTAATTCTTCGGTATCTTTTTTGCCAATACTGCGCTCATAGGCTCCCGGATGAGGTCCATGTGGAATTCCCGCAGGGTGTAATGTAATTTGACCTTTATCAATGTTATTTCGACTCATAAAATCTCCATCTACATAGTAAAGAACTTCATCTGAATCAATATTACTATGGTTGTAAGGTGCTGGGATTGAATCCGGATGATAATCATACAGTCTTGGAACAAATGAGCAAATGACGAATGCACTTGTTTCAAATGTCTGATGAACAGGAGGTGGCTGATGCACTCGGCCCGTTATCGGCTCAAAATCATGAATGGAGAAAGCATATGGATAATTAAATCCGTCCCAACCAACAACGTTGAATGGATGGTGCACATAAACGTATTCGTATAGTTCGTCTTGCTTTTTGATTTTTATAACAAAGTCTCCTTCCGCATCATGCGTTTCTAATTCATGCGGCGGACGAATATCTCGCTCGCAAAATGGTGAATGCTCAAGCAACTGCCCAAACCAATTTCGGTATCTTTTTGGCGTGTATATCGGATGAAACGATTGAACAATGAATAAACGATTTTCTTCTGAGTTGAATTCCATTTGATAGATCATTCCGCGCGGAACAACTAAATAATCTCCGTATGAAAAATCAATGTTGCCGAGTTGCGTTTTCAATTTTCCAGAACCCTTATGAATGAAAATAACTTCATCCGCGTCCGCGTTTTTGTAGAAATAATCGGTCATTGATTTTTTCGGTGCGGCTAACTCGATGTAGCAATCACTATTAACCAAAACGGGTGTTCTGCTTTCAAGGTAATCATCTTGTGGTGTTACTTGAAATCCTTGAAGCGAGCGCATGGTCATATTTTTTTCAATGGCAATTTCAGGAGCAATATTTTTTTGACCACGAATTTCTTTCACCACTGTTGGTGGCTGAATGTGATAAAGTAAGCTAGACATACCATCAAAACCAATTGTCCCGAAAAGCTGCTCGTGATAAATCGCACCATTGGGCTGTCTGAAAACTGTATGTCGTTTGTTAGGGATATTCCCCAATTTATGATAAAAAGGCATATTCTTTTGAATTAAAAAACTTTAAATTTACTTATAGATCAGATAAATCAATCACTCTGGATTTCTCTTTTGATTTTGTTTTTTTTGCAATTTTAAAAAAATCCAGAGCATAAGTTCAGCAAATTTAGAACATTGCAGATACTAAAATAAATGATTTTGGTCAGCTTTTATATTTTTTTCAATGATTTTTTAACTTTATGATAATGAATCGAGTGATAAAGTTAAATTTGCCCAACATTAAATCATTGCATGTCTGAGATAATTGTTGTTGGAGCAGGAGGACAAATCGGAACAGAATTAGTTATCGAACTAAGAAAGAAATTTGGCAACGACCAAGTAATTGCATCGGATGTTCATGAGAAATGCCCCGAGATATTGGAAGGTGGACCATACGTTCAATTGGATATTTTAGATAAAGCGTTGGTTCGTTCTGTGATTATCGATCGAAAAATCAAACACGTCTATCTATTAGCCGCTCTGCTTTCTGCTACCGCAGAAAAAAATCCTGAATTTGCTTGGAGGTTAAATATGGAGGGTCTTTTTACGATATTGGATCTTGCCAAGGAAAAGCATATTGAAAAAGTCTTTTGGCCAAGTTCTATTGCGGTGTTTGGACCAACAACCCCGCAGAATAACACGCCTCAGCATACAATCATGGAACCAACAACGGTTTATGGTATTTCCAAACAGGCTGGAGAACGCTGGTGTGAATATTATCATAAAAACTATGGCGTAGACGTTCGAAGTATTCGATATCCGGGATTAATTTCATACAAAAGCAAACCAGGTGGTGGAACAACTGATTATGCCGTCGATATTTTTTATAAAGCGAAAGAAAATAGGAGATTTACAAGTTACTTATCAGAAGACACAGCGCTTCCAATGATGTTTATGGATGATGCAATTCGTGCCACTATTGAGTTAATGCAAGCTCCGTCAGAAATGATTAAAGAACGATCTTCATACAACTTGGCAGGTGTTAGCTTTTCTCCGAAAGAAATTTCATCGTCGATTAAAAAACAAATCCCTGATTTTGAAATATCATTTGAACCGGATTTCAGACAAGCGATTGCGAATAGTTGGCCTAATTCAATTGATGATAGTGCTGCACAGAAAGATTGGGGATGGAAACACTGTTATGGTTTGAATGAAATCGTTGAGATCATGCTCGAAAACGTTAATCCGACCGATTAATAAATTTGTTAATTTAATATAATTACTATTTTGAATCAATAGTATTACTATTATATTTGCTTTCATAACTCTTGCATCTATTGAAAGCAATTCTTTCACAAATAAAAATTCAGGTTAATCCAAAGCTTTACCTTAAGGATCCGCATACATCTGATTTGGGTGAGAAAATCCTTGAGACTAGTATTGGTTTAATCAATGAATTGGGATTTGAACATTTTACATTCAAAAAATTAGCGGCAGAAATAAATTCAACCGAGGCGTCCATATATCGCTATTTCGAGAGCAAGCAGAAGCTGATGTTTTACCTAATTAATTGGTACTGGAGTTTCATCGAATACCGATTGGTTTTAGAAACTGCCAATATCAAAGACTCAAGCGAGCGATTATCACGGGCAATTCATATTCTAACCTCTATTCCTGACTTGGAATCAGAAGTTATTGATTTGGTTGAGGCGCCTTTGAAAAAAATAGTAATGAATGAATCCATAAAGGTCATCATGACAAAAGAAGTGGATGCTGAAAACAAAGATGGAGCATTCACCGTTTACAAGTCAATTGTTAATCGCGTTGCAGAAATAATTTTGGATGTCAACCCAAATTACCCTTATCCGAATATGCTGGTTTCCGCAATGATAGAGGGGAGTAATCAACAGCGTTTTTTTGATGCGCATTTACCCGGTTTAACGAACCATTTGCCAGGTTCGGATTTCGTTGAACGGTTTTATAAAGATTTAGTTTTTAAAGTATTAATGAATGAGTAAAGTATCGGTAATAAATCGTTTTTGGGGATTACTTTCTCCTGACTACAAAGAAATTAGAAATGTATACATTTTTGCTGTTTTTAGTGGAATTCTTTCGCTTGGCTTGCCCCTCGGTATTCAAATGATAATTAATTTCATTCAGCTTGGACAAGTGAGTACATCTTGGTTTGTTTTAGTTGGATTAGTTGTTATTGCTGTCGGGTTCACAGGAGTCCTCAATATTTATCAATTAAGAATAACTGAGAATTTACAGCAACGTATTTTTACTCGTTCGGCGTTTGAATTTTCTGAACGCATTCCAAAAATGAAAATGGAACTTCTCCTAAAACGTTACACACCCGAAATAACTAACCGTTTTTTTGACACATTGACCATTCAGAAAGGTCTTTCGAAAATATTAATTGATTCATCAGCTGCTATATTGCAAATTGTATTTGGATTAGTATTACTGTCATTTTATCATAGTTTTTTCATTTTTCTTGGTTTTTTTCTGATAGTTTTACTCGTTTTAATTATAAGAACGACTTCGAAAAAGGCATTTAACTCGAGTTTAGAAGAATCGACCTATAAATATAAAATTGCCAATTGGCTGGATGAAATTACACAAGCTCGTTTAAGTTTTAAAATGTCTGGATTCAGTCTTTTTAATTTAAATCAAACAAATAAATTCGTTAATAATTATCTATCAGCTCGCGAAAAACATTTTAAAATATTAGTTCAGCAATACGGCTATTTAATTGTTTTCAAAGTTGTAATTGCATTGGCACTGCTAATAGTAGGAGGTCTGTTAGTTTTGAATCAGCAAATGAATATCGGACAATTCGTAGCAGCAGAAATTATTATTCTACTGATTCTAAATTCGGTGGAAAAATTGATTTTAAGTTTGGAGGTATTTTATGATGTTTTAACTTCAATAGAGAAAATAGGACAAGTTACCGATTTACCCTTGGAACAATCATCTGGTTCTAAATTTGAAAATCCGGGTAATGGTATCGATTTGAAAATTTCTAACTTATCATTTTCATTTTTGAACTACCAAAAATCAATTCTTGAAGACGTATCGTTTCAAATAAAATCGAACGAGCGCGTTTGTTTTGTCTCAGATTCGAGTTTGACTACCAATGTTTTGTTTTGCATGATTTCAGGAATGTATGATTTTCAAAGTGGAACCATTTCCTTCAATGATATTCCGATTTCGAATCTGGATAAAAGTTCATACCGCGATCAAATTGGAACGCTACTCTCCCAAGATCAATTTGTAAACGCCTCGATATTTGAGAACATTGCCTTCGGAAGGGAAGCAATTGATTTGAAAACGGTTACTCAAATTGCTACAAGTCTTAATTTAGGGTCATTTATTGATCAGATCACAGATAAATATAATTCAGTTATCAACCCGGAAAGGAATATGTTGCCTCAAGATATTGCCACTCGATTGCTTTTTGCAAGAGCAATTGTTTCCAATCCAAGTTTAATGCTCATTGAAGATCCGACATCAGGAATGAATGAGTTTCAATCCAAGTTTATGGCTGAAAAAATTAATTCAATTAAAAACGCAACGATTCTAATTGCAAGTTTTGAAGATGAGATCCATCGAATTTGTGATCGCATTATTGAGTTTAAGGAAGGAAAAATAGTTTTTGTAGGTAATTATAGTGAATATCAAAACAGAAAATAATGCTAAATCTATCCCCACAAAATAGTTATCCAAGCGATAAAACCGATTTTAGTGCCATCAAGCGCGTAGAGATAAAAGATTCGACAAAGCGAATGTTGAGGGCTATTTATATCCTGTTTTTTGTCGTTTTAATTGTTCAGTTTTTGCCTTGGACTCAAAATATTTCAAATAAAGGGAAGCTGATAACTTTGCGACCTGAACAGCGTCCTCAAACCATAAATACAGTTATTTCCGGAAGAATTGAAAAATGGTTTGTTAAGGATGGAGATGCTGTGAAAAAAGGAGATACAATTTTGTATATTTCTGAAACCAAGCAAGATTATTTTGATCCTCAATTGGTTAATCGTACCCAAAAGCAGCTAAAGAATAAAGAGCTTTCGGTTGTTTCATATGGGGGCAAAGTTCAGTCGCTTGATGCCCGAATCGACGCACTTAGCGAGACCGGAAGATTAAAATTAAAACAAACGAAAATTAAGTTGCAACAAGCAAAATTGAAGTTGAAAGCAGATAGTATGGAACTTCAGACCGCACAAGTTAATTGCCGTATTGCTGAACAGCAACTTGATCGATTTGAAAAATTATTTCAAAAAGATTTGAAATCGCAGACGGAAGTTGAAACCAGAAGATTGAGTTTACAGCGAGCTCAGGCAAATCTAATTAATGCCCAGCAGAAACTTTTACAGACGAAAAATGATATGATTGATTTGAAAGTAGAATACAACTCTGTTGAAGCGAAATATCGTGATGAGGTTTCAAAGGCTGAATCAGATAAGTTCGCAGCGCTTTCGAGTATGTATGATGCTGAAGTTGATGTGACCAAACTTCAAACGCAAGTTGCTAATTACTCCATTCGAAATGGGATGTATTATATTTTGGCACCGCAAGATGGAATTGTAACAAAGGTTCTTTCGAGTGGAATTGGTGAGACTATTAAAGAGGGTGATGCAATCGCAACAATTATGCCTTCAATTTATGACATGGCTATTGAAATGTATATCCGACCGGTTGATTTACCATTGGTTCAAAAAGGACAAAAAGTCCGAATTCAATTTGATGGTTGGCCTGCGATTGTTTTCTCAGGTTGGCCTAATACAAGTTACGGAACATTTGGAGGAGAAGTATTCGCAGTTGATAATTTCGCAGGAGACGATGGGACATTCCGCGTTTTAATTGCTCCTGACAAAAAAGATAGAAAGTGGCCCGATCAATTGCGAGTTGGAGGTGGAACGAAATCTATGATTTTATTAAACGATGTTCCAATTGGATACGAATTATGGCGTGTTGTCAATGGATTTCCCCCTGAATTCTATAAAAAAGAAGCAAGTGAACTGCCTAAAAAATCCAAGAAATGATTCGAGTAATCGGTATATTGATTCTTATTTTAAATGTTGGGTTTTTATCAGCTCAAAAAACCTTTTCGGATGATATATTTTATCAATTGGTTGTAAAAAATCACCCGCTTTCAAAACAAGCTAATTTGGAATTGGAATATGGTCGCGTATCCGTCCTGAAGGCCAAAGGAGGATTTGATCCGAAAGTTTTCAATAACCTGAATCAGAAATATTACAATTCAACACAATATTACAGTTTATTAGACGCCGGATTAAAAGTTCCAACATGGTATGGTCTAGAATTAAAAACAGGATTCGAAAATAACAATGGCACGTACATTGATAACCAAGAAAAATCTCCCCAAGGTGGTTTGTGGTACGGAGGTGCTTCCTTAACACTTGGACAAGGATTATTTATCGATCAGCGTAGAGCGGAGCTTGCTAAGTCGAAGATTTTTCAGCAAAGTACTGTTTTTGAGCGCCAACTTCAATTGAATGAGTTGATATATGAGGCAGGATATTCCTACTGGAATTGGTTTTTGACTCACAATTCAAGAGAGGTGCTTTCCGAAGCTTTAGATTTAGCTCAGGTGCGTTTGCAAGCTGTTAAGCAATCTGCTGAATATGGCGATCGACCATTTATAGATAGTGTTGAAGCAAAAATTCAAGTTCAAAACCGCGAATCCTTGTTACGAACATTTGAAGCAGAACAGCAAAATGCAACGAACAAATTGGTAACCTATCTATGGGAAGAAAATTTAGTTCCCCTTGAATTGGATAGTTTGACAAGACCAGTTTCCGTTGATAGTATTTCGATTAAAGTTATTTTGAATTTATCCGAAGCAATTATCGATTCAACATTGAATAACCACCCTTATTTGCAGATCACAAATTTTAAAATAAAGAGTTTGGAAGTTGATCAACGATTGAAAAAGGAACAATTAAAACCAACTTTAAACTTAAATTATAATTTTTTGAATGAGCCGGTCAATTACAATCCCTTCAATCAATTTAGCGTTAATAACTATAAATGGGGATTTAATTTCGAGATGCCTGTCTTTCTTCGAAAAGAGCGAGCAGATTTTCAGCTTTCTAATATCAAATTACAAGATGAAAAGTTGAACTTCGAAAACAATAAGGCTTATCTTTTATCAAAAATTCAGAATGCGTATGTCGATTTAAAGAATTCTATTCTTCAGTTGGAAATTTATCGAAATACGGTAGCTGATTCCAAACGTTTATTGGATGCGGAGAAAATTATGTTTGAAGGAGGGGAGAGTTCGTTATTTCTGATCAATGCGCGCGAGACTGCTTACATTCAAGCAAAGTTGAAATACATTGAAGCCTTGACTAAAAACCAACAGGCTTATCTTTCCTTGCAATTTGCAACAGCTCGCCTGTTCAATTAAAACTATGAGTTTAATAAACCATGGAAATCTTCAAAAATCGTCGATTGATTATTGCTACCAAACATAAGAAAGAGGCAATAATAGCTCCAATTCTAGAGAAAAAACTTGGCGTACGTTGCTTTTTAGATGATGAATTTGATACAGATGCTTTCGGAACCTTTTCAGGTGAAATTGAACGTGAAAAAGACGCTCTTGAAACGATTCGAAGAAAATGTTTGGTCGCAATGGAGAAAAACAATTGTGATTTGGCTGTTGCAAGCGAAGGTTCTTTCGGTCCGCATCCCAGTTTATTTTTCGCAAATGCTGATGATGAGTTGATTATGCTTTTAGATAAAAAGAATAACTTGGAAATCGTTGCCCGTGAAATCAGTTTAGAAACAAATTTCAATGCAAAATTAATTCGTTCTAAAGCGGATTTGCTAGATTATACAAAAACAGTACTATTCCCTTCTCACGCATTGATAATTAAAAGAGATCAAAACGATCATTCTTTTCTTAGAAAAGGGATAAAAGATGAGGCGCTTTTGCTTGAATATTTTGATTACTGCATCGCTAATTTCGGTCAAGCATATATTGAAACAGACATGCGCGCCATGAATAATCCCACTCGCATGAAAGTGATTGAGTCTGCAATGAATAAGCTGATGAGTAGCATTGAATCCGTGTGCCCTGAATGTAATACACCCGGATTTGTTATTAAAGAGGTCATTTCCGGTTTGCCTTGTGAACTTTGTAATTTTCCTACTAATTCAACATTGTTTCACAATTTCATATGCTCAGCTTGCGGTTTCCAAGAAAAAAATAAATTTCCGCACGGAAAAGAGTTCGAAGATCCGATGTATTGTAATCGATGCAATCCCTAATAATGGTGATTTTTTGATATTTTTTGTAATAAATCATTGATTTTCATTATTTTATTTTGTGGCTACTTTTCAAGCTAGCATTCATTTTCAGCATGTTGCAGAAAAGAATTTTAGAATTGTTTAACAAAAAAAATAAAAAAGTTAAACAAAAAGTGTTTAACTTTAGCCTGAAAATGTTAAACAAAAACTAAAAGCCATGTCAACAATTGAATTTAATGATGCCCTCGTAGGAATCGAAAACAATTTGCAGTCTTTCGCTATGAGTTTCACACGAAATCGTGATGACGCAAGAGATTTGACTCAGGAAACGATGTTAAAGGCCATAACTTACAGAAGTTATTACACGCCTCAAACTAATTTCAAAGCATGGGTTTTTACCATAATGCGAAATATTTTTATCAATCAGTACAGAAGAAAAGTTAAGTCCGGGACTATATTTGATAATTCGAAGGATTCGTTTTTAACAGTAAACACAGTTAGTTTTGAAGAAACACCATTAGAGCGAATTTCTGTAAAGGACATCAATCAAAAAATCGATTTGTTGGGAGATGAATACAAAAGACCTTTCGAAATGCATTTTCAAGGTTTTAAGTATAAGGAAATTGCCGATGAACTGAGAATTCCGATTGGCACCGTTAAAAGTCGTATATTTATCGCTCGTAAGAAGCTGATGGACGCCTTGCCGGACTATAATTTCTCCGCGAATTAATGAGCAAGCGTGTCACCATACTAGGAGCCGGAATTTCCGGGCTATCCGCTTCGGCCTTCTTAGCCAAAGAGGGATTCGATGTTACCATTCTCGAAAAAAATCCAACAATAGGAGGGAGGGCAAGGCAATTTGAAAAGGATGGCTTTGTCTTCGACATGGGTCCAAGTTGGTATTGGATGCCCGATGTTTTCGAGCGTTTTTACAACCAATTCGGTTATACAACATCCGATTTCTACGATCTAAAACGTTTAGATCCTTCCTATCGTGTTTATTGGCCCGATCATTCTTACACGGATGTCCCTGCAAATATGACTGAATTGGAAGCTTGGTTTGAATCTTTAGAACCAGGTAGTTCAAAAAAATTGAAAGAATTTTTGAAAGACGCAAAATACAAATACGAAGTAGGAATGCAAGATCTGGTATTCAAACCCAGTTTGAGCTTACTGGAATTTGCTGATTCTCGTGTTTTGAAAGGATTACTAAATATGCACCTGTTGTCTTCTTTTTCAAAGTACATTCGCAACTATTTCAAACATCCACAAATTCTCTCTTTATTGGAATTTCCGGTTTTGTTCTTGGGCGCAATGCCGAACGAAACTCCTGCTTTATATTCATTAATGAACTACGCAGATATTTCACTTGGAACTTGGTATCCGATGGGAGGAATGTACAAGTTTGTTGAGGCGTTTGAAAAAATTGCCAAGGAACAAGGTGTTCAGATTAAAACAAGTCACGAGGTTTTGGGATTTGAATACGTTGATAAAAAAATCCTTTCCGCAAAGACATCTCAAGGAACACATGAATCAGACTTTTTCATTTCAGGTGCAGATTACCAGCACACGGATTCCAAATTATTAAATGGTCACGCCAATTATTCCGAAAAATATTGGGATAAGCGAACGATGGCTCCTTCATGTTTACTATATTATGTCGGCATTAACAAGCGCGTATCTAATCTACAACACCATAATTTGTTTTTTGACGAATCTTTAGACATTCACGGAAAAGAAATTTACAAAGATCCGCAATGGCCAAGTGCTCCGCTGTTTTACATGAGTGCTCCATCGATTACAGATTCTAGCGTTGCTCCAGAAGGGCACGAAAATTTATTTTTCTTGATTCCAATTGCACCAGATTTAAAAGATGATAACGAAGAAATACGCGAACGCTACTTTGAATTGCTTTTACATCGTTTGAAAACAATAACTGGAAATGACATAAAAGAAAATATCGTTTACAAAAAGAGCTTTTGTATCTCTGATTTCAAGCGAGAATATAATGCATTCAAAGGAAATGCATATGGTTTAGCCAATACGCTGAAACAAACAGCGATTTTAAAGCCAAGCTTAAAAAATAAAAACCTCAGTAACTTCTACTATACTGGTCAATTAACTGTCCCCGGACCGGGCGTTCCACCTTCCATCATTTCTGGTGAGGTTGTGGCCAAAGAAATTATTAAATCTCAAAAACGTTAAACTATGAAACAACTATTTGATGACATTAGTCAAGAAATGAGTCGCCTAACTACGAAGCGCTACAGCACCTCATTTTCTTTGGGGATTAGTTTTCTGCATAAAGATTTGCATAAGCCCATTTATTCAATCTATGGATTCGTTCGTTTCGCGGATGAAATTGTAGATTCATTTCACGGCTTTGATAAACACAAATTGTTAGCTGATTTCAAAGAGGAGACTTATAAATCGATTTCGGAAGGAATTTCCTTGAATCCAATTCTAAATTCATTTCAGTGGGTAGTGAATAAATACGCTATTCCTCATGAATTAATCGAAACGTTTTTGAATTCGATGGAGATGGATTTGTCCGATCATGTTTATGATAAATTGACATATGACAAATATATTTTGGGTTCCGCCGAAGTCGTTGGTTTGATGTGTTTGAAGATATTTGTAGAAGGCAATAATTCCGAATACGAGCGATTAAAACCTTATGCTATGAAACTTGGATCTGCTTTCCAGAAAATCAATTTCCTTCGCGATTTGAAAGCTGATTACCAAGAGTTAGGTAGAACTTATTTCCCGGGAATTAATATGGAAGAATTCAATGCAACCGTCAAAAAAGAAATTGAAGCAGACATAGAAGTCGATTTCCAATTAGGGCTGCAGGGAATAAAAATGTTACCTCAAAAAGCGCGATTTGGTGTTTATATGGCGTACAAATATTATTTCAAACTCTTTAAGAAAATCAAGCAGACAGAAGCGGAAGTCATTTTAACAGAGCGCGTTCGAATTCCAAATCGTCGAAAATTCAGGATTTTGTTAACTTCGTTCTTAAGACATAACCTTAATTTGCTTTGATGATTTTGCAAAATGTAATTTTAGTTGATGAGAATGACCGAGAGGTTGGACTTATGGAAAAGATGGAGGCTCATCAAAAAGGGTTGTTACATCGAGCCTTTTCAGTTTTAGTGTTTAACGATAAAGGAGAACTCCTCCTTCAAAGACGGGCTTTTGGAAAGTATCATTCGGAAGGTTTATGGACCAATACATGTTGCAGTCATCCTTTTCCGGGTGAATCCATATTGGAAGCCGGCGAGCGACGGTTGTTTGAGGAGATGGGTTTTACATGCGAATTGTCAAAGGTTTTTTCATTCATCTATAAAGCCGAGCTCGACAATGGTTTGATTGAACATGAATTAGATCACGTTCTAGTTGGTTTTTCGGATGAAACGCCGCATTTGAATTTAGAGGAAGTAAGTGCATTTAAATGGATGGCCATAGATAATATTAAATGTGATATGGATGAAAATCCTTCGCACTACACGGCATGGTTTCGCATTCTCCTGGAGGAACATGAATCCAAAATCCAAAATTTGGTGGCCAATGAAAGTTTGTAGAAGAGCAACTTTTAATGCGGCTCATCGACTCTTTCGAGAAGATTGGAGCGATCATCAAAATAAGGACGTTTTTGGTAAATGTAGCAATCCCAATTATCATGGTCATAACTATGTTTTAGAGGTTTGGTTGGATGGAAAAATTGATCTTGAGACAGGTTATGTCATCGATTTGAAAATTCTCAAAGATTATATAAAAGAAGAGATTACGGAGCGCTTCGACCACAGAAATCTAAACCTGGATTGTGCCGAATTCAAAAATCTAAATCCAACAGCTGAGAATATTGCTTTAGTTTGTTGGCGCCTGCTTCGATCGAGACTCGACTCAAAATACCAGTTAACCATTAAACTTT
>JBIIVA010000182.1:0-4840 GCA_044339705.1 Crocinitomicaceae bacterium | reverse complement strand
TTGGTCTGATAACCATACAAATTCTGAATATCCAAATAAAAGTTCATAGAGAATTTTTCCAAGAAAATCTTTTTATCAACGCGCACATTCAACTGATGAAACGGTGCCTCACGTTCTGTATTCAATCTGCTGTAATCTAAAACTCCTTGACCATTTATGTCCCAATTTTGTTTAAGCGCAGAAACCCCAATGTTAAGAGGCGTGTATGGAGAACCGCCTGAATACAACCACCGGAAGCCAAATTGCCACCCTTTTTTGAAGATTTTTCCTCCCGTAAATGAAACAATGTTTCGACTATCCCATGAAGTAGGGACATAATTTCCATTTTTATCATTGAATTCAGAGCTAACGAAAGTGTATGCCAAAATAGCGTAATAACCTTTAAACATTTTTTGCTGATACAAAAACTCGATTCCATAGGTTCTGCCCTCCGAACTGGATGTTACAGCCTCATTTCCGATTACCCCAAAGTCAGATCCTACATTCGCCAATGATAGCGAATCTTTTATGGAAAATGGGTAATTCTGATATTTTTTATAGAAGCCTTCAAGTGTGAACCGAGCATTGAATTTGGTCAAATATTCCGTTCCCAATACAAAATGATCTGCGCTGATGTACTTCAAGTCATTCTCTTTGTTTACCAAGACTCCATTCGCATCGCGATAACCGAGTATTGTGTAAGAAGGCAACTGATGGAAGCGTGCCACATTTGCATTGATTGCCCATTGTTCATTCAACCTATAATTTGCTGAGAAACTTGGAGAAAGTTGATTTAACGGATTCATCAAACTTTTGGAATAATTTGAAAAGTCTGTACGAAGACCGAAAGATAAATTCAAACGATCGTTGTAAAATCCTTTACTTACTTGACCAAACGCTGCCATTTTACTCAAGAACAAATTTGATTCAAAGTCAATCGTCACGGGAAGACCTTGAACAGTTATGTTGTTAAACGTGGAATTGAAATAACGAGCATATTCGTATCCAAAACCAGCATTCACGCGCCATCCATTCTTCGTATAAGTGTGTTCGAATCGGAATTTATTTTCAGCCTCAAAAGACTTGTAATCCAATAATAAATTCTCAGGGGTTTCTATCAAATTTCTATAGCGAATCGACGAATTATTAAGCATATTTCGACTTACAACAAAATTTTGATACGAATTCTTTGAGTAATGCACCCAATTCACACCTACCGTATAATTCCACTGATTTTGAATAGGTAGATTATTAAGTATGAAACTATTATATTCACGCTGGGTTGAATCAGTAACTTTGTCATTGACTTTTTGATAGAGTTGAAACAAATCAATTGCGCCAAGGCCAATAAACGTCACTTTATTTTTCTCGTTGATATTCAAATTCACTTTATATTGAAAGTCATTGTATTCTGGAAGAATTGGCAATCTGAGAGCAGTAAATAAAAATTGCAAATAGGATCTTCGTGCCGAGAAAATAAAATCGGCTTTCTTTCCAATTGGACCATCAAAAGTCAAAGCAACATCACTTGATCCCAATGCAAAATTGGTAATGAGTCCATCTTTGTTTCCATCTTTTTGCTTGAAAGATAAAACTGAACTCAATCCATTTGCACGATTTGCAGGAAAAGCTCCTGAATAAAAATCCACCTCTCGAATGAAATTCACATTCAAGAGTCCAACAGGTCCACCGCTGCTACCTTGTGTTGCAAAGTGATTGATGTTCGGCACTTCAATTCCATCCAGATAAAATTTATTTTCACTTGGCGCACCACCTCGAATAATAATGTCGTTTCTAAAAGTTGCCCGTGAAGCTACACCCGGAAGTGCCGCAATTACTCGACTAACATCTCTATTTGCTCCTGGGAGACGCTCAATTTCTGTTGTATTTAACGTTTTTAGAGAAACAGGAGATTCCGTTTTGCGAACAAACGGACTGGCCTTAACAACAACTTCCTTATTTTCCAGGACAAATTCTTCCAATGCGAATTCCAAGTAAACAGTTCGGGCGTTCGTCACTGTTATCTCATTCAAAATCAATTCTCTGAATCCAGGAGCGGTAGCTTTGAACGAATAAACACCTGGTGCGATGCCTGAAAATTCGAAGGAACCAATATCATCGGTGATTGTTCCTTTCGTTAATTCTATAATTTGAACTTTTGCCTGTGGTATTCCCTGATTATTGGAAGAGTTGTAAACGCGCCCTTTGATTAATCCAAGTTGAGCAAATGAAAAGAAAAAGAAAATGTTTGTTAAAATAAGTAAATAGAATTTCATTGTTTTTGATTTTAGTGAAGTACAATTGAAAGAGGTTATTTGTTTAGCTTTTAGCCATTAAAATAAAATTCTGAAGAATTTTCTTACCTTCAGGTGTCATGATCGACTCAGGGTGAAATTGGACACCGAAAAGTTTTTTCTGAGGAAATTCCAGCGCCATGATTATTTTACTTTCGCTCATAGCGGAAATATTTTCTTCAGGTGCATTTTTTACTTTCCAAGAGTGATAAAGACCTACTGAAATCTCATCATTCAAATCTTTGAATAATCCATTTTTACTCAAAACCTCTATATCTTCGGAAACACCGTGTTTGACTTGTTTTTGATTCTCTAGTTCCATATTGAGGTATTGAGCGATCCCTTGCATTCCCAAACAGATTCCTAAAACAGGAATTATGCCTTCACAATTTTTTAAGATCTCAAAAAGATTCTTCTTCTCATTTGGTAATCCAGGTCCGGGCGAAAGGATTATAGCATCAAATTGCGAGATTTTCTCTATCTCCATCTGATCTTCCAATATTGTGGTTACTTGGCAATCTAAACCCTCAAGGTAGTGCACCAAATTATAGGTAAAGGAGTCATAAAAATCAACCACAAGTAAGTTCACGTGACACGAATTTTGTTACTTTGCAAAAGTAGAAAACAAAAGACTTCTAAATGCGATGAGTAAAAAAGCAATTCAAATCCCAAATGCGCCTGCACCTGTTGGTCCATACAGTCAAGCGATTTTATCAGGAAACACACTTTATGTGAGCGGTCAGATTCCTCTGAATCCGGAAACGGGTAGCTTGGAAATTGACTCAATTGAAAACGCAACACATCGCGTCTTGAAAAACATTGGCAAATTATTAGAAGCGGCTGGATTTCAGTTCGAAGATGTTGTAAAATGCTCCATTTTTTTAAAAGATCTCAATGATTTTACAATTGTAAATGGAATTTATGCATCCTATTTCCCTGGAATTCCTCCTGCTCGTGAAACGGTTCAAGTAGCAAGATTACCTCTTGACGTAAATATTGAAATTTCTTGCATCGCTGTTAAAGCATAATGTCTAAAACTAAATTTGATTTATCGGTAATTATTGTCAATTACAACGTTGTTTATTTTCTAGAGCAATGTTTAAATTCGGTTTTTGCTGCCTCAAAGAATTTGAATGTAGAAGTTTTTGTCGCTGATAATAACAGTGTTGACGGCTCTGTAGAATTGGTTCGAGAGAAATTTCCAAATGTCAAATTAATTGCAAATAAAGAAAATACGGGTTTTTCAAAAGCAAATAATCAGGCGATTCAACTGTCATCAGGAAAATACATTTTACTGCTCAATCCAGATACAGTTGTCGAAGAAGACACGTTTGATAAAACAGTCAAATTTATGGATGAACATCCCGATGCTGGTGGACTTGGTGTCCGAATGATCGATGGAAAGGGTAAATTCCTTCCTGAATCAAAACGTGGATTTCCTTCGCCGTGGGTTGCATTTTGTAAAATTTTCGGTCTCTCCAAGATGTTTCCAAAATCACAGACGTTTGGTCAATATCATTTGGGGTATCTATCCGAATTTGATATTAACGAAATCGATGTTTTGAGTGGGGCATTTATGTTAATGCGAAAAGAAACATTGGATAAAGTTGGTCATTTGGATGAAACGTTTTTTATGTACGGTGAAGACATCGATTTGTCCTATCGGATTAAATTAGGTGGTTACAAGAACTACTATTTCCCTGAAACAAAAATCATTCATTATAAAGGAGAGAGCACCAAAAAAAGCTCAGTAAATTATGTATTTGTTTTTTACAAAGCGATGATCATATTTGCCAAAAAACACCTTTCGACAAATAATGCAAAATTATTTTCATTAGCCATTAATTTGGCAATTTATTTTCGAGCCTCAATGGCCATTCTGAATCGTTTTATCCAAAAAATAAGTCTACCTTTCTTTGATTATTTCATTTCATTGATCGGACTGTTTGTTCTAGCGAATCGATGGGCGCAGCATGACATTCACTTCCCTGATCGAGCTTATTTTGTTTCATTTCCGATTTACGTGCTGATTTGGCTCGTTTGTAATTTATTCAGTGGGATTTACGATAACCGAAATAATAAATCATTGATTTGGCAGGGAACCTTTATTGGAACAGCCATCATATTGATTTGCTATGCTCTTCTCCCAAAAGATTGGCAATTTTCGCGTCTTTTTACCATCGTTGGTTCACTTTGGTATATCGGTCAATTTTACCTAACTCGAGCTATTCTAAATTTGTATCGAAATCACACTTTTTCTTTACCGGATGTTCCTAAAAAAAGATTTGCAATTATTGGAAACGAACATGAATTTCATCGCGTTGAGCAGCTTCTATCGGAAACTTATCCCAACATTGAACTCATAATTCCTGTTTCAGTAGGGGAACGATTTCAAAATGTTGCAGGAAGTTTTGATCAAATAGATGAAATCATTCGAATCCACAAAATCAACGAACTAATTTTTTGCTCCAAAAACTTGACTGCAAAAGAAATAATTACTGGTATGTCAAAAATCGAGGAGCAAGAAATTGAATTTAAAATTGCACAACCGGATACCACCTACTTAA
>JBIIVA010000031.1:0-17266 GCA_044339705.1 Crocinitomicaceae bacterium | reverse complement strand
ATTCTACATTGATTTAAGCACCTGGTCAGGAAACGGTTTGTATTTCGTTCACCTCATCGATCCACAAAACAATACGGTGACGGTTAGGAAGATTGTGTTGCAGTAGTTCTCACCCCTCTTGGTCTCCCCTTCCACCTGCCGGCGGACAGGCAAGGGGAGAAACATACTTCCCTCCTCGAGGAGGGATAAAGGGAGGTGACAAAACATAGTACATATTGAGGAAGACAAATTTCTGAGATTAAGTAATTTGTCAAAAAAACCAATTAGGGCGGAAGAACAACATTGAACTTCTGCCCTTTTTTGTGTCTCAAGTTTTAGACTTAGGCTTTGATATTGTTATTTCCTACAATCGCCTTTGAAATGGTTTTTATAAACGATTAAAAGGACGAAAAACCAATGATTTCACTCAAATCTTTTGTAAATTTGAGGAATATTACGATCTAAAAAGATATGTTTAACACGATAGAAATTGACCGAAGTAACCTAACATTAATGGGGGTGAAGTTTTCAGACCTAGAAACTTTAGAAAGTACGGCAAATGCACTGGGAAGTAATATGTTTGAAGGATTTAGACCCACTCCAAAGGGAATTGAAATAATCAGAGACTATGTGATAGGTAAAATTTCACTATCAGAACTTGTGGCATTCGCCAAACAAAAAGCCTATGTCTAATTCTTACAAATACATAGATCCAGACTTTACCTACACTGACTCCAAGACAGGACTTTTAAAAAATTTACAAGATATTACCGACCCAGATGTATTGCTTTTTGTTGAGAGCGGTGCGGTAACCAAACGACTGCAAGAACTTTCCCAAAGACCTATTAAAATTAAAGGAATTGACAGTCTTTTTGAAATTCATAGATACTTATTTCAAGACATTTACGATTGGGCAGGAAAAAAACGATTGGTTGAAATAAGCAAAGACGGAAAACAATTTTTTCCAACTTCGCATTTTGACAATGCTTTGAGATACATTGACGAATTAATTGCCGATTTCAAGAAAATTCCGAAAGACAACAAAAGAGAGTTAGCCGAAAAATTAGCAGAAATTTTAGATAATGTCAACTATTTGCATCCATTCAGAGAAGGCAACAGACGAGCACAAAGAGAGTTTTAAGACTGTTAGCTTTGGATAAAGGGTTGACCTTAAATCTGTATCCTCCAAACAGCAAAAGTGTTTTCGAACGTTACATGAAAGGAACTATTGAGAGTGACATTTCGACATTGAATGAACTAATTTTTGAACTGATTTCAATTGAACAATTGAAAAAATGAACTTCTGCCCTTTTTTGTGTCTCAAGTTAAATCAAGGACCATTACGACTATCCTCTAACCAAAAAACAAATGAAATGTTTTTGAAATAATACCAATATTTGGTATATTTGATAAATTCAATTGTTATGAGTAAAAACACGTCTATTACTTTGGGTAGTTATTTTGATCAATTTATTCAAAGTCTTTTAAGGGAAGGGCGTTATAAAAATGCGAGCGAAGTTGTACGAGCAGGATTGAGACTTCTTGAAGAAGAGGAACAGAAAATAATTGCTTTGCGTCGTGCCATTGATGAAGGCATTAACAGCGGTTTAGTTGAAAATTTTGATCCAAAAGAACATTTAAAAGCCATTCATAAAAAGTATAAATGAAAAACCTTTTATTGAATATTAGTTTCCCAGCTAATTCGGATTTGGAACAAAAATTGGAAATAATAAGGTCCTACACCAAAGCGTGAATATTGATAAATGGCTAAAATAGAATACCGACAACAACTTCAAGCATAAAAGCATCGCATTAAGAAATGTCTGAAAAACAAATTTTCACTTTACAGCAAGTAGCAAGTTCGATTCGGAAAACGATAGAACAAAGGTATTCACAGACCTATTGGGTGAAAGCAGAAATGCACAAGCTAAATCGTTTTCCAAGTGGACATGCATTTCCTGAACTGGTTCAAAAAGAAGGAGATAAAATCATTGCCCAACTGAGCGGAACCATTTGGAAGCAGCAATTGGAGCGCATTAATCAGCGATTCATTTCAGTTGTTAAGGAACCAATTAAAGACGGTATGTCGCTGTTGCTTTTGGTGAAAATTAATTTCAGCGAAACGTATGGGTTGAGTCTGCAGATTTTAGACATCGACCCTTCTTTTTCGCTTGGTGAACTGCAAAAACAACGCGATGAAACACTCAAGAAATTGGCAACTCTCGGGATTTTAAATCAAAATCAATTGCGCGATTTCCCTATGATTCCAAAACGAATTGCTGTTATTTCCGCTGACTCGAGCAAGGGACTTTCCGATTTTATGCAAGTTTTGGACACCAACGAAAACGGATACAAATTCTTCACTCATCTTTTTCCAGCCTATTTGCAGGGTGATGCTGCGGTAGATTCAATCATTCAAACACTTCATAAAATTGAGCGTGTCAAACATCATTTTGACATTGTGGTGATTGTGCGAGGTGGTGGCGCTGAGGTGAGTATGACATGCTACAATCACTTCGATCTGTGTAAAACGATTGCCGAATTTCCCATACCAATCTTAACAGGAATCGGTCACTCTACAAATTTAACGGTTGCCGAAATGATTAGCTTTCGAAATGCAATAACACCAACTAAATTAGCAGAGTTTCTCATTCAAACGTATCGTGAATTCGATCAGCTTATTAAAGATTTACAATCCAAGTTATTTAGTCTGTCTAAAAATAATTTACAGGTTTCTAGAAACGATTTCGATGCCTTAATTCGATTGTTCAAGTCAATTTCAAGTTCCACACTTGATCAAAATGCAGCTCACCTTATGAATGAACAAAATCGCTTGGAACGTAGCATTCAATATAGAATTGAAAAGCATAGAACTATTTTAAGTCAATTTCGTCTTAATTTCGGGTACATTGCTAAGAATAATTTGAATCGACAAGAATCTAAATTAATTGAAGCAAAAAATAATTTGGAGCAGAAGATCTTGAATTTATTCGAACGTTCAAAGAATGAACTGCGAATCAGGGAAAACAAAGTGGAAATGTTAGATCCGATGCACGTTTTAAAACGCGGCTTCAGTATTACAACCTTTGATGGACAAACAATCAAGGCTAATAACTTTCCCAAAAAAGGGGATTTAATTCAAACAACAACTGCTTTTGGAAAAATTGATTCTTTAGTTGAAAGAAATGAATGAAGTTTTATTAAATGTAAATCGATAGGTTAATTCACCATTATTTCAATTACCTTGAAAAATCGTTACAACTTTCATCCATTTTGTGATAAAAAGAATCGAATGATTTATATTTTTGAGAAAAATTTCACAAATGAAAGCATACGTTTTTCCAGGACAAGGAGCTCAATTTACCGGAATGGGCAAGGATCTTTATGAAAACTCCGATTTAGCGAAATTGATGTTCTCAAAGGCCAATGAAATTCTAGGGTTCGATATTCAAAAAATCATGTTTGAAGGAACGGAGGAAGAATTAAAGCAAACGAGAGTTACCCAGCCTGCGATTTTCTTGCATTCAATTATTTTAGCGGCTTGTCTTGGCGATTCTTTCAAACCAGATATGGTTGCCGGACATTCATTAGGCGAATTTTCAGCCTTGGTGGCCAATAAAACCTTAAGTTTCGAAGATGGTTTAAAATTGGTTTCTCAGCGGGCTCTAGCTATGCAAGATGCTTGTGAAATTGAGCCATCAACCATGGCAGCAATTCTAGGATTGGAAGATGAAACGGTAGAGAAGATTTGTGCTGAAATAAATGGTGTGGTTGTTCCTGCTAATTATAACTGCCCCGGGCAATTGGTAATCTCGGGTTCAATTCCAGCTGTTGAAGCAGCTTGTGCCAAATTAACGGAAGCAGGAGCGAAAAGAGCTATGATTTTACAAGTTGGTGGCGCATTCCACTCTCCTTTAATGGAACCAGCTCGCGAAAAACTAGCTGCTGCTATTGAATCGACTCACTTTTCAAATCCGACTTGTCCTGTTTATCAAAATGTAAATGCAAAAGCCGTTTCAGATCCTCAAGAAATCAAGAAAAACTTGGTATTACAACTTACTGGACCAGTGAAATGGACACAAATCATGAACAACATGTTGAATGATGGTTGCGACGAGGTAATAGAAGTGGGGCCAGGTAAAGTTTTGCAAGGGTTATTCAAGAAAGTGAATCGCGAATTGCTAACTTCAAGTGCTGTTTTGGAATAATTTATGGAGTTCTTTTCCGCTCTGCATCTCATTGTAAAATATAACTTTTTACTATGAAAAAATTAGTTACGGTGTGGATGCTCATTATTGCAGGAAACACATTTGGACAAACTGCCTCAGGTGATATTATCGGTGAATTAGTAAGTTTAAAAAACAACCAGCCAATCATTGGAGCCAAAACGCTTATTGAAGATAATGGTAGACGCTATCAAGCACTAACAGATGAAAATGGACGTTTTCGAATGACTGCAATCCCCGCTGGAAAATACACCATGAAAATCTATTTTCTCGGAGATACTATGAGTAATATTGCGGTTGATGTCCCAATTGAAGCCTATTGCAACCTGGGGAAAATTGAATTTGATCCAAAGGTCGTTGCAAAAAAAAAGGGGTTAAAATAACGCCGAAAGCAACTATCAAATTTGGTGAAATTCCAGTTGAGGAATTAACAGCAATGGAAATCAAGCGAAGTCCGGTGAAGTTTACGTGAAGGCACTTGTAACTACAATGAGTTCCGAAGTGAAATTATCTGAAGATGGCGAATTAATGTTTCGTGGAGCTCGAAAAGGCGATATGATTTACGTTTTGGATGGGATTAAATCAAATGAAGTTTTTAATGTGCCGAGCTGTTCAATAGCGCGAATGATGGTTTATACGGGTGGTTTACCTGCAAAATATGGCGATATACTTGGGGGAGCCGTAATTCTGGAAACGAAAAGCTATTTTGATTTATACCGCCAATGGCAGGCAGAAAACGGAGAATAATTCGTCATAAAAAACTAATTTAGCCTACATGAAGCGTATCGGATTAACAGGAGGCATTGGTTCAGGAAAGAGTTTTATTGCTCAAATCATTGAACACATGGGTTATCCGGTCTATTATTCCGATGCGCGTGCTAAAGAATTAACGAAATCAAATCCAACAATTAAAATGGGTTTGATTTCGCTTTTTGGAGAAGAAGTATATGAGGGAAATCAATTAAATTCCGAACTCATTGCTTCCAAAATTTTCAATGATGATGAACTCAGAACAACAGTCAATGAACTCATACATCCAATCGTTCGTGCAGACTTTGAAAATTGGGCTTTAAATCAGAAATCAGCACTCGTTTTCAATGAAGCAGCAATTCTCTTTGAAACTGGAGCCTACCGAAACTTTGAAGCCACAATACTTGTATGTGCGCCGATGGAATTGAAAATTGAGCGGGTAATGAAACGTGAAAATTGTTCGCGTGAAGCTGTTTTAGAAAGAATGAGCAAACAATGGTCGGATGAGGAAAAAATGAAATTGGCGGATTTTATAATTAACAATGATGAATGTGATCCAATTTTAACCCAGTTGGAGCATGTTTTAACCAAATTAATAGACAATTTTAATTGAAAAAGTTTTATTTTTATCTAAATAGGTCGAACATTCTTCAAACGTTGGAACGGAAAATCTTGGTCGTATGTTATTAGAAAAAGCATATGCTTCCGTTGGAATTCCCAAAAAATTCTTATCACAGACTTTATTATTGTTTTCGTCGTGAAATAGACAGACCGCATACTTTCCCTGGTCTAAATTCTTGAATTCGTGTGTTAAAGTTGAATTGTCCGGTTTGATGCGCACCAAACGATAGGTTTGACCCACTTTAGCAAATTTCTTTGGGTCTTTATAAAGTGCTATTTCAATTTCTCCTTTATAATTTTCGATGCCTGTTACCTTGACTGTTAACGAATATTGCTTCTGTGCGAAACTAAATCCAAAAAATAAAAGCAGAAAAAGGCAAGAAATGAAACGCATGCATTAAAAATCGGTTTTGAAAATCTTATCCATCCAGCTGAAAGTAGAAGAGTAATTACCTGTCAATTTCGCGTGGTGATCGTCATGATGTTTGGTTTTACTAATGAGTGGTAGCTTACTTAAAATCGGCAATTCCAAATCGCTGTGGATGTGAATTTCATGTAGATTTCTCAAAAGACCGAAAATCCAAAATGCATAAATATTTATGGGCATAACGATCATAATCGCACCAAAACCAATTACCGGACCAATTGCACCGATCATCCATTCAAGTGGATGCGCATAAAGGTATTCGAGTGGAAAAGGGGTCGTAGCACGGTGATGAATCGAATGTACATGCTTCAATAAAAACTTATTTTCGTGCAAGTAACGATGGTAGGCATAAAACCAAAGATCATCGAGCACAAAAGCTGCAATTACTTGAAAAGGAATCACCCACCAAGCAGGCCAGGAAGGATCAAAATAATCAAAAAGTGTGTAAGCTCCAAAAGCAGAAAGTCCAATTAAGGTTGCCAGATTGAACAGAAAAAGTGGCATTCGGCTCCAAAATAATCCAGATTTATAAGGTTTCGATTGAATACGGTACTTCGCGAACAGTTTTGTATTCAAAACCAAGTAGCTGTAAATAAACCCAAATGCATTGGATGCAATCAATAACAAGGCTGTTCCCCACGCTGCTGTTGATGCGGTCATGATCTTAATGCAAAGAGGTTATACATATATGTATGTTCCAGTCCAACTTCCCGTTCAGCATGCAATCTTGTGAATCCTTTTGATTGTAAAAGTTTCTTGGTTTTTTCCAGGCGATTATCGATGTCGTGCACCTCAATGACCATGGATTTGATGATTGGCCAATGTTTTTCTTCTATTCCTTGTAAAACAGCCCATTCTGCTCCTTCACAATCAATTTTCAACAGGTCGATTCGATCTAATTTTTCTGAATCTATGATTTCTGAAAGCGGTTTGAGTTCGCAATCAACTTGTTTACTTCCTTTGACCAATTGTTTGGCAATAACTCCGGCAAAAATCGGCGGAATCAACTTCATCCATTTCATTCCATCTGGAGGATTTTTCATCGTGCCTTTTACTGCATCGCGAAATGCCGTTGGGTTCTCATCCCATTGCTCAGGATGGAGCGTCGAAAGAGCTGGTGTATTTGGAAAATAAGTGAATGTTGCTTGGCTCGATTTATCGGAAACCCCACAACGCAAAACTTTGATTCGGTCATTTGCAATTTCAGTTGCATTCTTCTGAAGCACATCAGCAATATCTGGAATTGGTTCGAAACAATAAGCTTTTACATTGGCTCCTTTTTGAATAGCACGCACACCAAAAACTCCAATGTTTGCCCCCACATCAAAAACAACATCTCCATCTTTAATTTCAATTCCATGCCGCAAATAACCTTCCACGTGGTAATCCAACATTTTTGCTTCGGGCTTACGCAGGCAGTAAACCTCGGTTCCATCAAATAACTTTGTTTTTGTCATAATAGAATCTTAAAGTTAGAAAATTATAACCAATGAAAATCTTTAAGTTCGTTAAAACTCAAAATTCATATTTTTGACTGAAATAGACTCAAAAAATGAAGCAAACTACAATTGGGGTTTTAATTGATAAAAAAAATTATTCTGAAAGTAGTTTGATTCTGTCATTTTACACACAAGATTATGGCTTAACCTCTTTTATTTTCAAAGGTGCAAAAAAGAGGCAAATAGCCATTTTCCAAATGGGAATATATGAAATTAATTATTTCAAAAGACCAGAATCGAGTTTAGGAATTATTCAAACATTGAATCCAGCTGTTGTATTAAATGGTGTTTTTACGAATCCTCAGAAATTGATTTTATGTTTTTTTTTAGCTGATGTTTTAAAAGCCACTTTAAAAGAGGAGCAAGCTGATAAACAGATTTTTGATTTTATAAAAAATCAAATCTTACATCTGGAAGTTCAAAATGATTTATTGGGATTTCCAATTTACTTTTTAACGAAACACATTCACAACTTAGGTTTTTCGCCATCAATAAATGTTTCTAATGCGAAAGGGTTCGATCTAAAAATGGGACATTTCACAGAAGTCCAAACTGAATTCAATTCATCGAGCATTCAGCTTCTTTTTTCTGCATTTCAGGGATCATCGTTTGATTCAGACAAAAAAACGACACAAGAAGCCTTGTTGATATTATTGGATTATTGCAAATTACATCTTCCGAATTTCAATGTGGATAGATCATTGCAGGTTATTCGCGAAACATTGTATGTTTAATGATAATTCTTAGAACTTATCACTCTTCCCAATTTTCTAAAAAGTAATCTAGTTCCCTTCGATCTTTCTTCGTGGGCTTTCCGTCCGTTTGGCGATAATTTCGTTGGGCAGATTGGTATAATTTAAGTTTTTCAATTTCTTCAGGAGGAGTTTGGTCAATAATGAAGTTGACTACAAGTGGTGCCCCTACTCGTTTATCCGTTATACCAACAACATTATAAGTAAAAACCGCATTATTTCGCTGAAAACTGATTATATCATTCAACTTTACTTCGCGTGATGGTTTCACTTGTTCGTTATTAACTCTTACTTTTCCTTTGTTGATTAATTCTGCTGCTAGCGATCTCGTTTTTGTCAATCGAACACACCATAGAAATTTATCCCAACGCAATTTCATCTCTAACTTTTTTAGAAAGCGAATTAAAAACTAATTGGTATGAGTGATCAATTAAGTCTTTGAGCAATTGGTCGTCTATATCATCAAAAAGCGTGATTGTATTCCAGTGCCTTTTGTTCATATGATAACCTGGTTTTATCGCAGTATAACGTTCCCTTAGGTCTATTGCCCTGTTCGGATCGCACTTTAAGTTTATCGATTTAAATTGGTTGACATCTGTTAATGCAAAAATTTTACCCCCAACTTTAAAAACTAAAGTCTGTTGGTCAAAAGGAAAATGTTCAGTTGTTCCCTTTTTTTGAAGACAATAGGAATAAAATTCTTCAATATGCATTAATGAATCGCAGGAGCCAAGTCTTGATGTCCAAGAGCGTAAAGCATCTTGGTGTGTTCGCGAAGGGCTTTATAAAAAGTGTTGTATGAATGATATGGCAAATTAAACTCTTTCGCCGTTTCACGAACAATTCCAGCGATTTTATTGTAGTGTATGTGGCAGATATTTGGAAAGAGATGATGCTCTACTTGATAGTTTAATCCTCCGACATACCAAGAAAACAACCTTGCTTTGGGAGCAAAATTGGCAGTGTTATATAGTTGATTTACGGCCCAATCAGCATCTATATTTCCAGAATCATCAGGCATTGGATAATTTGATGTCGGCACTACATGAGCAGGTTGAAAAATTGCAGCTAAAATGAACCCAGAAATGAACTGCTTCGCGAAGTATCCAATTAAAGTAACATACCAATATGCAGGACTAAAAAGAAAAGGAAGAATTAAAAATAAAAAAGCATAAAATATTTTACTCAAAATGATGATGGTTAAATGTTGAGCATAAGAAAGTCCTTGAGATTCAACAAGTCCCATTTTCTTGTAACGAGCTGCCTGTTTGTAATCCTTACTTACAAACCAAACCAATGTCATTAGGCTATAAAAAAACCAAGCATAAATATGCTGAAAACGATGAATAGGCAGTCTTTTTTTGTGGGGAGAGAATCGAAGGAATAAGGCAGGAGGATCTATATCTTCGTCCATCTCCGTTACGTTGGTGTATGTATGATGCAGTACATTGTGTTGTATTTTCCAATTCACATCATTTCCTCCCAAGAGTATAACTACTTTTCCAATAATCTTATTTATCAATTCATTTCGAGAATAGGCACTGTGATTTGCATCGTGCATCACTGATAAACCAATACCGGCCATGCCAACTCCCATGATAGACCAGCAAATTATGTAAATCCAATTTGAAAGTCCAGAAACAAAAAGTACTGAAAATGGAACCAGATAAATGAGCATCATACAAATAGTCTTAAAAACCATGGCGCCATTAGCGTGTCTCGAAATATTTTTAGATTTGAAATAGTCGTTCACACGTTGACGAAGAACCTTGTAAAACTCTGAGTTGTGTTCTTTCGAAAAAGTAACTTTAGAATAAGTCATAAATTAATTTATATAACAAAGTTACCCATTAATATCGTAAGATCTCTAATAATTTTGTTAACCAATAGGTATTTACTTAGGAGGATATCCCTTGCAACATACAAAATTTATAGTAAGCGCCTTTATCTTCAATTAGTTGGGTGTGATTACCTCGTTCAATTATTTCTCCTTTCGACAAAACAATTATCTCATCAGCTCGTCGAATGGTAGATAAACGGTGAGCAATAACGAAAGAAGTTCTATTTTTCATGATTAACTCTAAAGCTTCTTGAACTAACTTTTCAGATTCTGTATCAAGCGCTGAAGTAGCCTCGTCAAGGATTAAAATCTTGGGGTCTTTGTAGATTGCTCTAGCGATACTTAATCGCTGCTTTTGACCGCCAGATAATTTATTTCCTCTTTCGCCAATAATGGTGTCATATCCATTTTTCAGTGCTTCAATAAAATCCTTGGCATTGGCGATCTTTGCCGCCTCCTCAACTCTAGACATATCTGGATTTGGATCCCCAAAAGCAATGTTTTCCTTTACCGATAAGTTAAATAGGATAGACTCTTGTGAAACGATTCCGATTAGTCCTCGCAATTCCATGATTTTCAAATCTCTTAAATCGACCCCATCAATGAGAATTCGGCCTTCAGATGCATCATAATAACGAGGGAGTAAATCCATTAGTGTTGATTTACCGCTTCCCGATTCACCGACAATAGCAATGGTTGCGCCTTTTCTTACCTTTAGATTGATGTTTTTAAGAACATATTCATCCCTATACTTGAAGGATACGTGGTCGTATTCCAATACTCCTTCAAAATTCGAAATCGGTCGTGCGTTTTCTTTTTCAATGATTCGCTCGTCGGCATCCAATACTTCATTAATTCGATCCTGTGAAGCATATGCTTTGGTCATATTTGCCATATTATTCGAAACACTTTGAATGGGCCGAAGCAACTGAGAGAAAACAATGATGAAGGTTAAAAATACTTCTCCCGAAAGAGCATTGCTATCGGAATCTAGAATCATTTTTCCTCCAAACCAGACCAAGCACAGCATGACTCCTGCTCCCAAAACTTCATTCAACAACGGAGAAAGATCCCTTTTACGAAAAGTTTTTGTAACTAATTTTTGATGCTTGAGGTTAAGCCCTTTGAAATTTTCAAAAAACGAAGGTATCGCATTAAATGCTTTGATAATTCGAATTCCTCCTAAACCCTCCTCCATTGCAGAGAAAAGAAATCCCATTTGTTCTTGGCCCTTTTTTGCTGTTCGTTTTAGACTCTTACCTATTCTTGAAATGACAAATGCTGAAATAGGCAATAAAAAAAAGGATACAACGGTCAATTGCGGACTTAAATAAATCAACGAAACTACATTGATAATGATGGCAATCGGCTCCCTAAAGATAAGCTCTAACAAACTTACTACTGCCACTTCAATTTCTCCGACATCGCTATTCATCCGTGCCATTAAATCGCCTTTTCGCTCATTTGAATAATAGGATAACGGAAGTGTTAAAGCCTTGTAGAATAAAGCATCTCGAACATCTCGAACAACAGCCATTCTCAACTCAGATTGGAACCAAACGGCACCATAACGAAATAAATTTTTCAGAAAAAAAGCCACAAAGACAGACACACACACAAACAGCAAAGCTTGTTTCGGATCGTTTTTCACTAGTTCGTACATCAAGAAATTGTAATAATCCTTGACGTATTCAAAAAATGAAAGTGGAGATTGTAAACTAGGTTTTACAACGGGGGTTAATTTCTCCGTATTCTTGAAAATCAATTGTAAAAAAGGAATGAAAAGGACCAGGGAGAGCAAATTGAATATTACAAACAATAAGTTGAATAGCACCACTAAGATTGCTAGTCCTTTGTATTTGAACGTGTAGAGATATATTTCCTTATAGTATTTCACAATTGCTGCAAAGATACATTTAGTTAACAACATTTCTTACCTTTGTCTCATGGGATCAATCCGTCAAAATAAAATTGAGTCAGTAATCCAAATTGAGCTTTCAACCTTTTTTCAAAAACATGCAGCTGATGTTTGTCTTGGATCAATGGTGACAGTTACTGTTGTTCGCGTTACACAAGACCTCTCTTTAGCCCGGTGTTATCTGAGTTTCTTTTTAGGTCCAGAGAAACAGACTGTTCTTGACAGCATCAAAGCAAACTACGGTAAAATAAGAGGAGAAATTGGCAAAAGGCTCAAGAATATGCACAAAATTCCTGAACTCACTTTTTTCATTGACGACTCGCAAGATTACGCTGAAAAAATTGACCAATTGCTCAAAAAATAAATCCAATTAACGTTCCTTTTTACATAGCGAATCGTTATCTGCGCTCAACTAGAAAAAAGAGTATTATTACGTTAATTAGTCGTATTTCAATTGTTGGAGTCGCATTTATTACTGCTGCTTTGGTAATTATCCTTTCCGCGTTCAATGGCATGGAAAAAATGATTCAAAATATATACAGCGAATTTGATTCCGACATTTCTATTTCTATCAAGAAAGGTAAAACATTCAATGAGGGTCAAGTGAATTGGACTCAATTATCAAAAATTGAAGGAATTAAATCATATTCTCGCGCTGTTGAGGAAATAGTAGTGTTGAGGCATGAAAAAAAATGGGTAAACGCAACACTATTGGGTGTAGAAAAATCCTTTTTGAATGCCATACAGCTCAATAAAATCGATGAAAAGGGACAGTTAGTCCATTTAATCAACGGAGAAGGATTAATCTTCGAACCGAAAACAGGAAAGGGGCTGGGACTAATTGGTGCGGGATTGCTGCAAAAGCTCAACTTATACATCGACAATCCAAAAGAACGCGAGTCCATTTTAATTTATGCGCCAAAACGTAATGCTAAAATCCGGCCGGGTAAAACGCCTTTTAACACTGAGCGAATAATTTTAGCGGGATCCATGAACTATAATCGAGAGGTTAATGATGAAAAAGTACTATGGCCTCTCAAAAATGCCCGAGATTTGTTGAGATACAATGATGAACTAACACATATCCTCGTTGATGTGGATGAAAGCACTGGATTGAGCAATAATGATATTAAAGAAAAACTAATTCGAATACTTGGGCCTAATTTTACTGTCAAAACCAATTATGAAAAAAACGAACTGATTTTTCAAACTAGCAAGTCAGAAAGATTGGTGGTTATTGTTATTTTAATATTCATTTTTATTCTCGCTTCATTTAATTTAATCGCATCTTTAACGATGTTATATTTGGAAAAAAAAGAGAATATGCTTACCCTTAAAAGCATTGGATTACATGAATCTAGTATTTTTAAAATTTTTCTTTTTGAAGGCCTACTCATTTCTGGATTTGGAATTATTTTGGGTTTGGTTTTGGGATATTTGATCTGTTTTGTTCAATTAATTTTTGAACCGATTGTTATTCCGGGACCCAATCTTGCATTTCCAATATCTTTTTCATGGAATGATTTTTTTCTAATTCTTTTATCGTTAACGGGATTGAGTTTTTTATTCAGTTATTTTCCTGTTCGCTATTTAATTAACAATACTCCTGATTAATTATTCTCAATAAATTTCAAATGAGTTATTTATGAAAAATAAAAAGTAGTATATTTGCGCCCAAATTTAAACGGCTTAAAATGTCATCTATCAAAGGAAAAATCTCACAAGTTATCGGTCCAGTTGTGGACGTTCGTTTTGAAAGAGGTGTAGCTCTTCCAAATATTTATGATGCCCTTGAAGTATTCAAGGCAGATGGTACACGCGTGGTACTTGAAGTTCAGTCGCACGTTGGAGAAAATGCTGTTCGCGCTATCTCGATGGACTCAACTGATGGTTTTACACGTGGATTGGAAGTGGTTTCTACTGGAACTTCTATAAAAATGCCTACCGGTGATAAAATCAAAGGCCGTTTGTTTAATGTTGTTGGTGAAGCAATTGATGGAATTAACACAATGGATAATTCCAATGGTCTGCCAATTCACAGAGAAGCACCAAAATTTGATCAATTATCCACATCAACAGAAATTTTGTTTACTGGAATTAAAGTAATTGACTTGATTGAGCCATACGCTAAGGGTGGAAAAATCGGTCTTTTCGGTGGTGCAGGTGTAGGTAAAACAGTGTTGATTCAGGAATTAATCAATAACATCGCCAAAGGCCACGGAGGTTTATCCGTATTTGCTGGTGTGGGTGAAAGAACACGTGAAGGAAATGATTTACTTCGTGAGATGTTGGAATCTGGTATTATTAAGTATGGTAAAGATTTCATGCACTCCATGGAAGAAGGTGGATGGGATCTCACAAAAATCGATTTAGAGGAAATGAAAGAGTCTAAGGCAACTTTCGTTTTCGGTCAGATGAATGAGCCTCCAGGTGCTCGTGCGCGAGTTGCACTTTCAGGATTAACAATTGCTGAGTATTTCCGTGATGGTGAAGGAGACGGACAAGGAAAAGACATTCTATTCTTCGTTGACAACATTTTCCGATTCACTCAAGCAGGATCTGAGGTTTCTGCTCTTCTTGGACGTATGCCATCCGCAGTAGGTTACCAACCAACATTAGCAACAGAAATGGGTGCGATGCAAGAGCGCATTACTTCAACAAAAAGTGGTTCGATCACATCGGTTCAGGCGGTCTACGTGCCCGCAGATGACTTAACGGATCCAGCTCCTGCCAATACATTTGCTCACTTGGATGCTACAACTGTATTATCACGTAAAATTGCTGAGTTAGGAATTTATCCAGCGGTAGACCCGCTTGATTCAACATCGCGTATTTTAACTCCTGAAATCGTAGGTGAAGAGCATTACAACTGTGCACAACGAGTAAAAGTTACGCTTCAGCGCTATAAAGAACTTCAAGACATCATCGCGATTCTTGGTATGGATGAATTATCCGAGGAAGATAAATTAGTTGTTCACAGAGCTCGTCGAGTTCAACGTTTCCTTTCTCAACCATTCCACGTGGCAGAGCAGTTTACCGGAATACCTGGAGTTTTAGTTGACATTCAAGAAACAATTAAAGCATTCAATGATATTCTTGATGGTAAATATGATAAATATCCTGAGGCTGCTTTCAACTTGAAAGGTGGTATCGACGATGTAATCGCTGCAGGAGAAAAAATGATTGCGGAAGCTTAATTTTTAAGGAATGAAACTAGAAGTAATCACACCTGAATCGAATCTATTTACTGGGGAAGCTGTATCTGTTTCTCTTCCGGGAATTGATGGTTTTTTTCAGGTGCTAAATAATCACGCACCTATCATTTCTTCATTGAAAGCGGGAGAAATGAAGGTAGAGCTTGCAAATAGCGTTGAACCAGGTGCGTTATCTTCTTCTGTGAAATTAGAAGGCCAAAAAACACTGCTTATTAAAATCAAAGGTGGTGTTGCCGAATTATTCAATAACAAGTTAATCGTTTTAGCTGAATAATTTTGCAATTCATTAAAAATATGGGGGATCTGGGTTTCCAAATCCCTTTTTTTATGTTAATTAACGGTTGAAATTAGTTGTAAACACAAGATTCTTTCATTAATTTCGTTTTAGAAAATCAGATGTCGAATTTAGCGGAAGCTGTAGATAAAAATAAAATCCCAAAACATGTTGCCGTCATCATGGATGGAAATGGCAGATGGGCAAAAGAACGTGGGCAAAATCGGCTCGAAGGTCATGCCATGGGCGTGGATTCGGTTCGAGCAACTTTAAAAGCCGCTCGGGAACTTGGTGTTTCTTACCTAACGCTTTATGCTTTCTCCACCGAAAACTGGAGTCGTCCGAAAGAAGAGGTTGACGGATTAATGGATTTGTTAGTTCAATCAATTACCAATGAAATGGATGAACTCAATGAAAATGGCGTTCGATTATTAGCAATTGGAGATATTGATGGCCTTCCAGAAAAATGTGCTATTAGCCTAAAAAGCGCTATTAAGGATACTGCTAAAAACAGTCAAATTTCATTGATTTTAGCTCTTAATTATAGCTCAAAATGGGAATTGAACAAAGCCATACGAATGATTGCATCTGACGTTCGCTCGAATAAAATTCAACTCGAAGATATAACGGATGAGAAAATAGCCAGCTATTTAACTACAAAAGACATTCCTGATCCCGAACTTCTTATTCGAACTAGTGGAGAGCATAGAATTAGTAATTTTCTTCTTTGGCAAATTGCTTACACCGAATTTTATTTTACTGATGTGCATTGGCCAGACTTTAGAAGAGCGCATTTTATCGAAGCTATACTTGATTTTCAAGGACGAGAGCGTCGGTTTGGAAAAGTTTCTGAACAATTAATCGCTGATTGATGAAGAAAATTCTGACCTTCATTCTTACTTGTTTAACATTTTTAGCTCAAGGACAAAATGAACCTACTTCCCTTGGAGGAATCGATTTCTCTTATCAAAATCCAAAACAATATGAAATCGGTCCCATCCGGGTGGAGGGAGCTGAAAACTTTGATCATCAGGCTATTAAATTAATTGCCGGTCTTAGACAAGGTCAAAAAATTACTCTTCCAAGTGAACAAATCAACAAAGCCATTAAAAATCTTTGGGCGGAAGGACTTTTTTCAAATATTTCTATTTATGTAGAAAAAGAAATTGCAGGTGTTGCTTATTTAGTTATTGATTTAACAACAAGACCTAAATTATCCAAATTTAAATTTAAAGGTGTTACAAAACGAGATGCTGATAAGATCAGAGAGGAAATAACATTATTTGCAGGAAAAACGATCTCTGAAAACCTTGTTTTTCAAACTAAAAGCAAAATAAAAGGGTATTATCGCGATAAAGGATTTTACAATGTTAAAGTTAATATTTCGCAAATCAAAGATACGCTGATTAACAATTCAGAAATTTTCTTGATTGATATTTCGAAAGGTGAACGCATTGGAATTAAGGAAATTGCGATTTCAGGAAACAATGAAGTTCCTACTTGGAAATTGAAATTAGCGATGAAAGACACCAAACAAAAGTCTATTTTACGAATATTCAAGCGTTCTAAATACACCGAATCGAGTTATCAAACAGATAAACTAGCTTTACTAAGTAAGTTTAATGCAGTTGGTTTGAGAGACGCATCTATTTCATTTGATACAGTTTATGCATTAGATAAAAAGAACTTAAAAATTGAAATCAAAATTGATGAAGGAAATAAATATTATTTTGGTGATGTTGAATGGATCGGAAACTCAAAATAC
>JBIIVA010000181.1:0-4850 GCA_044339705.1 Crocinitomicaceae bacterium | reverse complement strand
AACAAACAATCATTCGATGAGCTTTCCAACGACGAAAAAAAAGTGATGAATGAATGGTGTGCTTCAGAGGAAGAGTTTCAAGGACTAAAATCTTTGTTTTCGGTTGTGGAATCTTCACGTATTTCAATCAAGGAAAATTCGAACACGAAGAAGCGTTTGGATGAACTTTTTGAAAGTAAATATAAAACCTCGAATGGTTTTGATTGGCTTTCCTTTCTCTTTCCAAGTGGTGTGATCTTTTTTCGTCAGCCTGCTTTTCAATTGGCTTTTGGAATCGTTCTAGTTTTTGGGGTGTCCATGTTTTTTGTAAATCAATCTCCTGTTGAACTTGCCAAGAATGAAGTTCCAAAATCTGAAAAAAAGAAATCGAAGTCTGATTCTGAAAACAATAATTCGAAAGAAGAAAAAACATTAGAAACCAGTTTAGATACCGAATCCACTTTAGTCTCTAGTGAAAGTGATTTTAGTAATTCCGGAACTGACGAAAATACACCTGCAATTGTTTCGGAAGATGTATTTGTTAAACTAGAACAACCCGCTGAAGCTCAAATGGAAGATTTCGATGGTTATACATCAGGAACATTTGCTGCGGATTATTCACTTGCAGAGGGAGATAAGGATTTTACAGCCAAAACCATTCAGCCGGTTAGTTCCAACCCAGCCGTTTTGGATTTGCTTTATACGACATACTAGAATCGCAAAATGAAATGTTCTTTTTGCTGATGAGGTCTTGGTGAAACGAGTCCCATACGAAATAAGTCAATGCTCAAATTGTAATTTTTATCTACCTTAATTTTATTCCAAGCGTCAAACATAGACTGACTCCAACGAATATCATCCAAAAGAAAAATGGTTTCGGAATGGGTGAGCGGTTTCAATTTTTCCAAATAATGCAAAAGTGCATCTCCGTCGTGGTGACCATCGATGAAAACAAAGTCGAATATCTGATTTTGAGATTCATTTAGAAAATGTTCGAACATTTGATTAATCAGTTGAATGTTTGGAAATTGATTTAATTGCCTTGATGTAAATCGGTGCGTTTCAGGGCAGGCTTCCAAACTTGTGATTTTACTTGTTGGATTTCCCAAATGAAGATTTAGCGTTCCAATTCCGAGAGAGGTTCCGAATTCCAAGACATTGTTGAATTCGAAATGCCGATTCAGTTGATAAAGTAATTTCCCGAATTTGCCTTTGCTCGAACTGTTTTTGTATATCTGATTTATACTTCGTTTACTCCCCATTTTTCGAGAACCGACTCCAAAGTCTTGAATGTGAATTTTAGTATTATTTGATGTTAAGCTCGATTCATATTTATTTAATAAAATTTCATCTGCTTTTTCTCGTTGAATAGTGAAACATTTATCGCTTAAATCGTAAACAAATGGCGAATGAATACCATGTCGGTTTTTGGCAAGCCACTGATATTGTATAAATTCGAAGATTAAATTCACTTTGCAAAGTAACTATTTTCAAACCGAATGACAACCAATACGAATCAAGAAGAAAAAATAGAACATCAACGTAAACTCGTTTTCTCGGAAAACCCGACCTTGAAAATTGTTGCGCCATGCACGGTTGGAAATGGGATTTTGCGTTTTTCAGAGAATGAAATTCAACAATTTGTGGAATTCTTCAAAAAAGAAGAGAAGAAGATTAGTCTTTTCATTCCTGCATCGGGCTCAGGTTCGCGGATGTTCGAATTTCTTTATGATTTTTTAGAGGAACCAAATGAGAGCAACCGTGCCCATGTTGAACGTTTTTTAAATAGAATAAAGTCGTTCGCATTTTTTCGTCAACTTCCGTTGGTTAAACAAAAAGAAATCAAAGATTTTCAAATTTCCTTACGTGAAATAGTTTCCTATCTTTTAAATAAAGATGGAATGGGATATGGTGAATTACCCAAAGGACTTATTCCGTTTCACGTTTTAGATCCATTCATATTAAATCCATTTCAAGAACACATCATTCAAGGAAGCCGATTACATTCTAAGGAAACAGCTTTTCATTTTACGATTCAATCTCAATTTAAGCATCATTTTAATTTGGTTGTTGAGCAACTGCAAGGACTGATGGGAAATCGTTTCGAAGTTTCGTATTCCGAGCAAAATAAAGAAACAGATTCGTTTGCTTATGAAGAAGATGGTTCACTTGCGACAAATAAGGATGGTTTGGTTTTACGTCGTCCTGCCGGACACGGAGCATTGCTTGAGAATTTGCAAGCGATTAATAATGAATTGGTTTTTGTAAAGAATATTGATAACGTTCAACATTTTTCAAAATCGGATAAATCACAACAAATTTGGAATGCGTTGGGAGGTTTGATAATAACTATTAAGAACGAACTTTCGAAAATAAGTATAGAACCAAATTTGGATAAATTAATTGAATTCAATCAAAAATTTGATCTTTTTTCTGAGTCTGAAATGAAGACGATTCGATCTAATCAAGATATTCTAAAGCTAATAAACAGACCGATTCGAGTTTGCGGAATGGTGCGAAATGAAGGTCAACCCGGCGGAGGACCATTCTTGGTTGAAGACAATGGGGTAATTCGCAAACAAATCGTAGAAAAAGCACAAATTTCATCGTCAGTTGATCAAATGAATCAAATGGTGAAATGCACGCACTTCAATCCAGTAATGATGGTGTTAAGCTACCAACAAGAGGACGGAACCAATTTCAATCTAACTGATTTTGCTGATCATTCCAAGTATTTCATAGTGCATAAAAAGCAACAAGGAAAAAATATACGATTTATGGAATTGCCAGGATTGTGGAATGGTGCCATGGCTAATTGGATAACTGTTTTTGTTGAAATTCCAAATGAAACATTTAGTCCCGTAAAAACAGTTTTGGATTTATTGAATTCGGCCCACAATTCATCGGAATGATTTTTGAAAGGAAGTTCGAATGCGCTTTCTTTCAATTTTTATATTCTTGAGTTTTTTCGGTTTATCACAATCCTTTCAAGATGTGAAATTAGGATTTCAAGTTGGCGTGGTGCTCGATTTCGGATCTCATGAAAATGAAATTGGTTTGGAAATCAACACCTTTGGACTTTATAAGTTTGCGCAACTAAATGCAGGGACGCGTTTTTCATTTCTATTGAATTCACTTGGAGGTAGAAGGAACTTTTTAGAAAATCGAACCAATATTGGGCTGCTTTTACTTGGTGGTAAAAGACAAACTGCAACGGATAATTATTTTGCAGGATTGATTCATAATTCGAGCTACAACAACGCTTTAGGATACAATTATATTTGGTATTTCGATAATGTGGGAACATCACAACGGTCTGGAGCATTTGGTTTAACCATAAAAAGAACAAGTATTTTCTTTGAAAACGATGTTTTTGGTGGACAAGCAAAAGATCGTTTTCGAACTGGTCATTTGCAGTTTTCATATCGAACAGATTTAGTTAGATATTCTCTCGGAATTAACATGTGGACAGGAGAAACAAGCGGTTCTCCTCGTTTGAAACCAAATGAGCATTGCCCAAATGGATATAAAAATCTCTGTAATTTGCCTTTTGGCAAAACAAGTCATGGTGTTTTTTATTTCGGAGCTCAATACCAATTACCAAGGTTTCAAACTATTCATTGGAAATTAGGACTAGACAGCGAAGAAATTCGACATTTCTTTCAAAATCGTTTGACGCATGATTTGATGTTTCTTCCCAAGTCAATTCCAAGAAATACACCTCATTATCCGCGAATAGATAAAAATGGACACCCAGTATTTGACAAAAATCAAAGAAGAAATGATGGTATTTACTTTCAAATCGGTACAAACGGTAATTGGTCTGATTAAAAAATATAATTTGCTAAAGTCACTTTTGATCTTCGTTTGTTATGTAAATTTGTAATACAATCAAACAAATCATGAACGTACCGGTAACAGTTTACACAGAAATGACACCCAATCCTACAACAATGAAGTTTGTTGCAAATAAATATTTACTTGCCACGGGTGATTCAGTAGAATTTTCAAATAAAAATGAAACGAAGGGGTATTCTCCAATAGCGGACGAACTTTTTAATTTTCCTTTCGTTAAAAATGTCTTTATTGCAGCGAATTTTATTACCATTACCAAAACGGATAATGTTTCTTGGGACTTTATCACCATGGAGTTACGTGAATTCATTAGAGGTTGGATTACAAATGGTGGTGAAGTTTTAATTCAAATGCCTGCACAAAAGCAACAAGCTGTTGAAAAAGTTGAAGGTAAACCGTTGAAAGATTTCAATCCAACTGAGTATGATGATCCCATTCGAGCGCTTTTGGATGAGTACGTCCGTCCAGCAGTTGAAAATGACGGTGGAGCAATCGATTTTCTCGGATTTGAGGATGGAAAAGTTACAGTTGTTTTGAAAGGTTCGTGTGCTGGCTGTCCATCATCAACTGCAACATTAAAAGGTGGTATTGAAAATCTGCTAAAACAACATTTGCCTGAAGTTCAAGAAGTCGTTGCCATCAATGGCTAAATTCTCTATTTTATTGCTTTTTTCTTAAGTTGATTACATATTTTTCATTACATTTATGTTATCAATATTTTTATTCGAATTATTTCAGATTGAGTTTTTCAAATGGTTAAACAAGACATTGACTTAAAAGGCGCTCTTAGGACCTATTTTGGTTTTGATTTTTTTAAAGGTGAACAGGAAAAAATAATCCAGAATGTATTAAATGGTAGGAATACGTTCGTTATTATGCCAACTGGTGGAGGGAAATCCATGTGTTATCAATTGCCATCATTATTAATGGATGGAACAGCAATCATTGTTTCTCCTTTGATAGCATTGATGAAAAATCAGGTTGATGCCATTCGAAATGTCAGTGATAGTGAAAGT
>JBIIVA010000040.1:0-15927 GCA_044339705.1 Crocinitomicaceae bacterium | reverse complement strand
AATCGAGATGCACGTTTTTTCCAGAAAACAACTCGAAAACCTTGCGCTTGTAATCTCAATTACTGCTTTATATTGCTATAAATCAATAGGTTCGAGTTTTTCAGCAAGCCCTAATTATTCCTTTTACCGAAATATGAAACAGGAATTAATATTTTAAGAAAATACAACTTTCTCTACAATATGCGATTAGTATTAAACTTGGGATACTTTTATAAAAGTTATGGTATATTGAAAGTTTCCACCGCCCCACTCAACATTTCAATCGAATATTCGTTTTTAAGTCCAAAAAAGACCCTATTCAGGAACATTGATAGGAATATATGGACTGGCTTACCGCTATCAAAGTGTATTCTCAAAAAATCCGAACCTGGAGGCTGATTGTTATTTTGATTTAACCCCTTCGATTGGAATGGAGTATGGTTTGACAAAAAAGGTTTTCCTAACTATGAACCCCAAAATGAATTTCATTTTCTCTCGGCAAAATGACTAAGGTGAAAATTCAAAGTCTTAAAGCTTGCCGCAGGGGTTGCATACCTTATCATGAAATAAGTTCAAAACGGGTTGATAATTCCATCTAGACCCAGATCTTTAATCCGTTGAAATTTGAATGAGTCTTATCGGGGAACGAGCAGGAACAAGTTCGGACTTTTGAATTAAAAGTTGTCCTTTTTCACCTATCATGAAGTTCACAAAACCTGAATTAATTCCAGACCGTGCGCCCCAATTAATCAGCCACATTTCGCGAGTTAATGGATATTCGTAAGTGTATATAACTCCCGGATAAGGTTGGAAATAATCCGACTTTGCGTTTTTTGCCACGTGCATTACCTTGATGCCATCTAGAAAGTTCATAACCTCAAAATCATCTTGATCAGAAACCCAATTAAGACCAATTACGCCAATTGCATTTTCGTTTTTCTTGACATAGTTTATAACTTCCTCATTTGATTTAACGGCAAAAACATTTTTTGAAAGTTGGTCTGTTTTTGTTAAAGCCAAAAGGTAATTGAAATTTGCAGATCGCTGGTTATCGAAAACCACGTTGATGTCTTTTTTAGATGTTTTCCATCTTAAAGTTTCACCATTCAAAATTTTTTTAAGTTCATCAACGGTAATATTCGTGTCCAAATTTTTTGGATTAATTATTAAGGTTACCCCATCAATCGCGATTCGATCACTACGAACTTCAATTTTTTTGGATTTGAGAATCTTTTTTTCTTTTTCGTTTAAATCACGGGAAATGCAAATGGTTTTAATGTCTCCCTTGTAAAATTCATCGATTATAGCTCCCTCTGCCATATATTCGGGCTGTATATCTGCTTTCGGGGCGAGACTTTCAAATGTTTCACTAGAAGTTTCAAAAAGTGGTTTAAATGACTCTTCCACTAAAATTTGAGCAACTCCGCTTTTACAAGTATCCGTAAGCTTTGTTTGATCACCGCCTCCACAGGAAAAGAGAACCATTAGGGTCAAAAAGTACAAATAATTATTCATCATCATTCATTTTATAAAGTTTGTATGCTCTATACATTCTAAAAGCACCATAAAGAATAAAGATAATGCTTAAAGTGGTTCGTTTTGTTCCATAAATCACATCAGACTTAAAATCTGTAAACAATAAAAAATAAGCAAAAACAAAGCAAATTAGGATCGACACCGAGGCAATTGAAAGATTTAAAATTTTCATTTCTTTTGGTTGAAAAAAATCCCCGAGAGAAGCTATCAATCGGGGACTTTAAAAATTATAGTTTAAAAATTATTCTAAGGCGAAACTAATTGGAAGCGTGTTCCATTGACGAACTTGCTTACCTGCATTTTTCGCAGATTTCCAATTTGGCATCTTACTCACTACTTTAATAGCTTCCTTGTCACATTCCGCACATCCTGGAATTCCGCGCACAACAGACACGTTACTTACTTGTCCATTTTTCTCGACAACGAACTTCAGGGTTACTTTCCCTTGAATACCCAATTCGATTGCCGATGGTGGGTAGTTCAAGTTATCTTGGATGTACTTCATCATTGCTGGGTAGCCACCTGGAAATTCAGCATCTTCTTCAACAAATGTCAACACTTCCTCAGGTGCCTCTTCCACTACTTTCGGTTTTGTGTCTTCACCGATAACAGGCGGATCGAAACTATCCTCATCTCCTTCAATATCCTTAGGGCCAACTTTGATGTTTTCATCAGGAATGATTACCTCATCCGGAACGTCTTGATCAACAACAACCGGAGCGATGAATTTGACCATTTTTTCAGCTGCTGGTGGTGGCTCTGTTGGAGGTGGTGGCGGGACTTCTTTATCCAATGGCGGAGCAGGAACCGTAAAAGTTGTATCTGTTTTAGGAGCCTCCAATGGTTTGTCCTTTGGTAAATTCTTAACAATGATATACGAAGCAAACAAAGAACCTAAAAATAGAATGATAGCAAAAAGAATAATTACAAGTCTTTTTTCATAATCTCTTCTAAGAACATAAGCTCCATAGGCGCGATTTCGGTGCTCAAAAACAATCTCGTTTCTGACACTTGAGGTCACTTGTTGCCAACGTCTTGCTGTAAAATAATCGTACAGCGATAGACCTGCAACTAGGACGGCAATAACAATTGGAACTATCATATCTGTGTTATTTAAGTTTCTCTTTCAAAAGGTCAAGTTCACTCGCCATTATTTCCACTGGAGCAACAACTCCAATTTCAGCAATTTTTAGTTCGTCAATTAAATCGATAAAGTTTTTACATGTTGCTTTATCATCTGTCTTAATCAACACTTTTAACGCTTGATCTTTCTTCTTCAAATCGGTTAGCATGTTCACGTAAACACTATCTTGAATTTGCTTTCTGTCAAGTTTCTTTTGAAGCTCAACTTTGCCACTTAATACAAACTTGTTTCCTTCGGCCAAAAGTTTTCTAACTCCGTCCGGACCGAAATCAGTCTCCTCCAATTTGGTTGCTCCTTTTGGACCCGGAGCACTTTTCGGATAGTATTGACCCGAGTAATAAAAGATTTTATCTTCAGACAATAGAAACGTTATCGCATTATTGATTTTTGGGCCTTGTTGATCTTCAGGTTTATCCTCTGTTTTAGCCGGATAAACCAAACTCATAACCTTTGGTTTGCTGAAAGTAGACGTTAATACGAAGAAAGTAAGTAACAGGAAAGCCAAGTCAACCATTGGTGTCATATCGACACGCGTAGATCCTTTCTTCGCTCGTTTTTTACCTTTGGAGTGGCCACCGCCACCGCCTTCTGCTATTTCTGCCATTATTAATTAGTTTTTAGGAGGCATCTCCATAGTAGTGACAAAATTCAAATTATTCAGATTCAGATCTCTAAAAACATCAATTACCGCTTGAGCTTGGACATACAATGTTTTACTGTCAACGCGCAAGATGAACTTCGGCTTAAAGTCGTTTACATTTGGATTGTCACCTTTCTTTTTAGCTTCTTCGAAAAGTGTTTTTCCGGTATTCAGTGCGGCTAAGTTACCGAAGTAAATCCAGTCCTTTAATTCATTATTTGTAGAGTCGTAAGGGATTCCAAGCGTTCTCGCTCTTCCTCTTTCTTCAGAAGACAGGTCTATGTATCCTGGAAGTTCTCGCATGCTACAACCAAAACTTTCCATAAAACCAAATTCTTCTTTATGTTTGTCAGTGAAACCTACTTGGTATTTACCTGACATATTTTCAAGTAATTCACGTCTTGCTTCCGCGTTAGTCATGTTAAAGAAAACCCTTCCTCCTTTATCAACGGTTACCATTATCACATTTGCGGGTATAATTTTGTCGCTGACACTACTTGGAGTTGTAACTTGAACAGGCTCAGATGAACGAAATGACGCGGCTAACATGAAGAAAGTAACGAGTAAGAAAGCCAAGTCCACCATAGGCGTCATGTCTATGGACGGCGAACTTTTGGGCATTTTTATTTTTGGCATTTCTTTTCAGTTAGATAGTTAACGCTCAATTATTTGTTTGTTGCAGAAAAATCCTGAACAATTGTAAAGCTTGCCTCGTCAATGCTATAGGTCATGGTGTCAATTTTTGTTGAGAAAAAGTTAAACATGATGATAGCAATCGTAGAACCAGTAATACCAAGAGCTGTATTAATAAGTGCCTCAGAGATACCTGCAGAAAGTGCAGCCGTATCCGGAGATCCTTGCGACATTGCAGCAAATGAACGAATCATACCTAGTACCGTTCCAATCAAACCAATTAACGTTGCAATGGAGGCGCATGTTGAAAGAACAACCAAATTTTTAGAAAGCATAGGCAATTCCAAAGCTGTAGCCTCCTCTAATTCTTTTTTCAATGATTCTACTTTTTGTTCTTTATCTAAAGAAGAATCACTTGACATATGGTCATATTTGACTAAACCGGCACGAACTACGTTAGCAAGTGAACCTTTTTGTTTGTCGCACTCAGCAATCGCTGTTTCAATATCTTTTGAACCTAAAAGTTGTTTTACTTTGGTAATAAATTTATCGGTGCTTCCTTTCCCTTTAGCAATTGAAAGAGTAATGAGACGTTCGATTGAAAAAGTGATGATGATGATGTTTACGGCAACCAATATGGGCACAATGAATCCACCTTTGTGAATTAGACCAAAATAGTGCGCCACTCCTTCTTCAACTGCTTCATTTTCCGGATTACCTCCAACAAAGTTCTCTTTTGCTCCAAATACATAAACATAAATTGCAACACCAATTCCTAATGCAATAGCAATAGCAATTGAAGCCATTAGAGATGAAAATCCACCTGCTGTTTTTTGATTCTTGCTCATAATTTTTGATTTTGTTATACCTTAATTAATTTATTTTAATGTGCCAAATATATAAAAAATGTTTCAAAAGCTACATTAATTCAATGTTAAGCGACTTTTTAAATTTTTTAAACGATGGAACTAATCGGTTATTACATTTATTTCATTAAAAGGTTCATATCAAATGAAGCTTTCATTCTAGAATTCCATTCGAATCGTTTAAAATTAACACTTCACCCATGGCTCCCTCTATTAATAATTTCGCATCCTTGTTATTTGTTGCACGAACTGAATAAATTTTATGAATTGAGAATTCATAATTAAAATCGATGCTACAGAAATGATTTGTTAAATAGTTAAAGTCGGATTTAAATTCATTTGAAATAGCCCCGTAGGTATTTCCAGGAACCAACATAAGTTTCATGCCATTCAAAATATTTATTTTAAAGACACTCTTTTTGTCTAAAAAACCGCTGTAAACGGCTCCATTTACGCTGTCAACCCATGCCAAAAACAAAAATGAGTATTCGGAATCATTTTTGATTTCGATTTGATTTTTAGATTTTATTTCACGTAAGTATGCCGTTTCATTGATTTTTTCAATTATTATTTTTTTGGAATTACAGAGAATACAGGTGTCATAGATGCGTAAAAAATGATTGGCCATGTCCTCTTCGAGTTCAGCATATATGTTTCTTGCTAACTTATTGATTATTGGAGCCTGAACAGTAATCGAATTTCCTGTTGAAAAATAGCCGGTATTCAATGAGTCAGTTTGTTCCAATGCCATGCTTTTTAAAATGGAATCGATTTCTTTTCGTTCCTCGATTGAGAAATACTGGAGCGCAGATAATTCCTTGAAGGCTGCAGCGTTTACGTCCGTTTCTTGATTAAATAAGTAAATCAAGATCCCCATTAAAAATGCGCTGAATAAGGCAAAAATAAAATTTCTCTTTCGGTTAAGTTTATTTATTTGGTCACCATTTGAGAAACCAATTTCTCTTTTTTTAATTTTTTCTTTTATTCGTTTCAAACTTTCTTTCTGTTCGAAACACAGTTCCATTTTTTCGAGACTCAAAACCATCCAATGGGCAGTTTTTGCGGAACAGTTAGGATGATAAACTAATTGAAGTATTTGTTCAATAAACGTAATTTTATTTGTGTGTGATGCTCGTGACAAGCTGTTGTGGATTTTAATTGAATCCTCTGATAGCAGAAAAAGTAAAATTTGATGAAAATCTGATTCAGAAATGTTCTCTTGAGTCTCACGTAATTTTTTATCAATGGATTGTTTGATGTTAAAGTATAGTGTCTGTTCAATGAAATATCGTGTTTCATCATCCATCAAAACGAAAAAAGAGAAAATTTTCGCCCATTCATTGCTGATTTGAACTGTATTTTTCCTTTCTAGGATTAACGTAAAAAATGGACTAACGTACGATTTGAATTGATTAAAAAAAGCATGTTGTTTCCAATTTTGATTATCTGAAAAAAAATCTGTCGTTGTGCCTAATGTAAGAAGCTTTTTTAATGGTTGATTTTGCTCAATCCATCCATTAAACACTTTGGTTTTCTCATTTTGATTCAAAACAAAACTTTTAATATCATCGTAATTCGGATGATTCATGATTTCGGGTAAATTCAAAACCTGCTTGGAAACACTTAATTGATTTGATTTTAATTCCTTTCCTAGATCAATAAGAGAAATGTATTTCACATTCAAAAATAGCGAATTTAAAAATTGAGTAAAGATTTGATTGTAATGTTTTGTGAATTAATCGTTTCACTTGATACCAAATCAAAAAATCATGAAAAGATTATCAATGTTTCTATTTTTATCTCTTTCGTTCGGCTCCTATTGTCAGGATTCATTAGTCCTTTATTTTCCTTTTAACTCCGACAAACTAACAGAAGGGGAGCTCACAAAAATCAAGCGCGTTTTAGAAAAAAACGCTAGTTCTGTCAATACAATTCTTGGTTTTTCAGATTCTATCGGAAACTATTTTTACAACATCGATTTATCAGAAAGAAGGGCAAAAAATCTGTTTGCTTATCTTTCCAAAGAAAACGAGCGTATTTTTTCAAAAACTGAGGTTTATGGGCGAGGGGAAATGGATTTCACGGGTTCTATGGGTAGAAAAGTTGTTATTTACTACAATCAAAAAATAAAGAATCAAATCCGCACAGCAAAAGTTGGTGAAAACATAAAGATTCACAACCTAAATTTTGAGCCTGGGCTAGAGGTTTTATTGCCAGGTTCAACACCTACCTTAAATGAACTATTAGAAATCATGAATGAATTCCCAAAGTTGGTAATAGCAATCGAGGGCCATATTTGTTGTGATGTACATGATGAGATAAATCTTTCCGGAAGTCGAGCAAAAGTGGTTTATGACTCTCTTATCCGCAATGGGATAAAAGCGGATAGACTTTCATATAAAGGCTTTGGTTCAACAAAACCGATTTATCCATTGCCTGAACAGAACGATATGCAGCAGGTTTCAAATAGACGAGTAGAGATTCGAATCGTTTCAAAAAACTAGTATATGCCTTTTTAACAAATTGATATTGTATTTAGAATTTTATGATATTGATTTTTCAGTTGAAAAAATTCATATATTTGGGAAACTAAAATTATAGAATATGAAAAAACTTTTACTTTCTTTTTCTTGTTGTGGTCTTGTGGTGTTTTTTTCAAGCGCACAAGCTCCTCAATGCACGCCAGACTCTCAGTACGCAGATTCAATTTACGGGGCATGGCCTGACACGCTGACAAATTTTCCTCCAGCAACGGTTAATGCTTATTACGAGACAGTATTAAATTTTAAAGCTCCAGCAGCTGTTACTGCCGATTTAGATCCAACCGGACAATTTGTGGGGTCTCCAATTCAAGAATACAAAGTAACTACGGTGGACGGATTGCCAAGCTGTTTTCAGTATGCATGTAATAATTCAACATGTACCTATGCGGGAGGAATTCAAGGTTGTGCAACACTTTATGGAACTTGCTCTGCTGCCGGAACATTTCCAATCGTAATTAATTTAGATGTTACTGTACTTGTTACTTTATTTCCAGGACTTCCGCCAACACCTGTTCCACAGCAAGCATCATTTAGGGGTTATAAGATTATTGTAAGTGACAATCAAGCTTTATTAACTGAGAATTCTGACCCGAAACTAATAGTTTCTCCAAATCCAACGAATGATAACTTTTCAGTTAACGGATTAAATATGTTATCAAATGCTTCTGAAATCATTTTAACTAATGCTGAAGGAAAAGTTTTGGCTAAGAGAACACCTGGAAGTTCTAATTTTGAGAACTTTGAATTAAATAACATGAAGTCAGGAATCTATTTCGTCAATATTGTTCATTCCAGTGGCGTTGAAACGATTAAAATTTTAAAACAGTAAAATCTTATTTAATCAGATACCAAAGGAGCTTCGGCTCCTTTTTTATTTATAGAAATTCATTTCGTCGATGTATTTGTAGACAGGCTCAGTCAGCAAATAACGAACATCCTTTCCATTTTTAATGGCATCACGAATGAAGCTAGATGAGACTTTCATTACGGGAGCATCATCGCAGACGATTACATTTTTATGGGAACGATAGTCATTGAGTAAGTCATGGGAAAGTGTTTTCACTTCATATTCTTCTTGCATCGTAAGTACCCTTGGATAAACGTACAATTTATGCTTTTCTAATATAACCTCATGATTGTACCATTTGTGAAAAGTACGGAGATTGTCCTCTCCCATAATGAGCGAAAATTCATGTTGCGGAAATTTCTCTTGCAAGTAAGTAAGTGTAATAACCGTATAACTTGGTTTCGGAAGATTGAACTCAACATCGCTTGTTTTTAATTTGAGGTTATCAAAAATCGCTTCTTGAACTAAATTGTAACGATGTCTGTCATCTAGCAATGAAGATTTATCCTTTAGCGGATTATGTGGAGTAACTATCAACCAAACCTGCTCTAAATCGGTAAAGTCAGCCATGTAATTGGCAATAACCAAGTGTCCCACATGAATGGGGTTAAAGGTTCCGAAATAAAGTCCTATTTTCATTTATTTACAAATTCTGCAGCAACTGCTTTTACTTCTTCAACAGCCTGTTCCAAGATATTATTTTCGATTATCACATCAAATTCTGCAGCACGTTCCATTTCATCTAGGGCTTTTGAAATACGCATTTGGATTTCTTCTTCTGATTCGGTTTTTCTTCCTCTCAAACGTTCTTCTAGAATTTCCATACTCGGTGGATTGACAAAAATGGCTAAAGCATTATTTTTAAATACTTTTTTTAAGTTCAAACCTCCAACAACATCGACGTCAAAAACTACGGTTTTCCCCATTGACCAAATGCGAATTAATTCACTTTTTAACGTGCCATAAAAATTGTCTTTGTAAACTTCTTCCCACTCAACGAAGGCATTTTCAGAAATTTTTTGTTTGAAGTTTTCCAATCCTATGAAATAATAGTCAACTCCATCTATTTCGTTTTCACGAGGCTCTCTGCTGCATGCGGAAATGGAAAATGCATATTGCTCAAAAGATTCCAAAAGTTTGTGAACTAGTGTCGTCTTTCCCGCACCCGAAGGAGCTGAAAAAATTATGCATTTACCCGTTATTTCAGCTGATTCCAATTCTATAGTGTATTGAGAATTTGTTCTTTCATTTTTTCCAACGCATCTTTCATTTCAACAACACGTTTTTGCATTTCCACATGGTTGCTTTTACTTCCGAGTGTGTTGATTTCCCTTCCAATTTCTTGGGCTATGAAACCAAGTTTTTTACCAGATCTCGGTAAAGCTATTGTTTCAAGAAAGTAATCAAGGTGGTTTGAAAGGCGCATCTTTTCTTCGGATATATCAAATTTTTCGATGTAAAAAATCATTTCTTGTTCCAAGCGATTTTCATCAACATTGAAACCTTCAATTTCAGCTAAACCTTTCGTAATACGCTCACGGATCGTTACCAAACGCTCACCTTCAAACTGAGGAATTTCGTTCAATAAACGGCGAATTTCAGTAATTCGAAAATCAAACTCCTTAATCAATGATTCTCCTTCCTGTGCTCGAAACTCATTGAGTTTATCGCAAGTGGATTCAATCATTTTTATAATAAACAAACGCTCTTCGTCAGACAACTCAAAACTCTGCTGATTCAAAACTTCCGGCATGCGAACAACCAATGCGAGGTAATCAACTGGTTTTTCATTCCACGATTCATTCAAGGATTTTAATTCACGATAGTAATGATTCGCCAATTCTTTATTAATCAATCCATTAGATGCGTCACCTGAACTCTCTAAAAATAGACCTAAATCAATTTTTCCACGGTCTAAACGTTCTGCTACAATCTTACGAATTTCTGATTCCAACTCTCGGTAGCAAGATGGCAGCTTCACAGATAAATCAAGACCTTTGCTGTTTAAAGATCGAATTTCAACGGAAATTTTCTTGGAATTGAAAACACCATTGCTTTTCCCGAAACCGGTCATTGATTGAAGCATAGAAAAAATTTGAGCAAAATTAGTCAAAAAAACAAGAAACAAAATTGGTGCTTTTGCGTTCAATAATTTCAATTCATCCGTATGTTTCAGGAGTTTGTTCAATATCTTCAATTCGAAAAGCGATGCTCCGAGCATACCATTACAGCCTACCAAACTGATTTAAATCAATTTCAGATCTATTTCGGCTTCCAGACCCTAAATGAGATTCAAGAGCTGACAACACAAGGAATTCGCTCATGGATGGTATCTTTAATTGATTCTGGTTTGACCCATCGGTCTGTTAACCGCAAAATCGCTACACTTCGAACTTTATTTAAATGGCTAAGGAAAGAAGGAAAGGTAAAGTTAAATCCTATGTCAAAAATTCAAGGACCTAAAAATGAAAAAAGACTTCCTGTTTTTGCAAAGGAATCTGAATTAGAACAATCTAAATTAGCTGAAATGTTCCAAAACAACTTTGATGGCATTCGTGATGCATTAATGATAGAGCTTTTTTATCAAACAGGAATGCGATTGAATGAGTTGATTAACTTGAAAGAATTAGACGTAAACGAGGAACATATAAAAGTTTTAGGAAAACGTAATAAAGAGCGTTTAATTCCCATTTCAGCGAGTTTATTTCAACATATTCAAAATTTTAGAATTGAAAAACGAAAACAACTTGGAGAAACTAAATTTCTAATAGTTCTTAAAAACGGAAATAAACTCTATCCAACGTTTGTTTATAGAAAAATTAATGCCTATCTTAGTCAGGCGACGAATTTAGATAAAAATAGTCCACACGTGCTTCGACATACGTTCGCTACGCATATGTTGAACAGAGGTTCGGGACTAGAAACTTTGAAAGATTTGCTCGGTCACGCGAATTTAGCTGCGACTCAAGTTTATACCCATAATTCGTTCGCACAATTAACAGCGATTTATTCACAAGCTCATCCACGTGGGCGTTAAATAGTTACAAAATGGAATCAAAAATGCACGCTATCCACTTTAAAGCCGATCAAAAACTGTTGAATTTCATTCAAGAAAAGTTGGATAAATTAGAAATTTTCAACCATCACGTTCACTCAGCAGAAGTTTTTCTAAGATTAGACAAAGACAAAGAAAAGGAAAACAAGATCACTGAAATAAAACTACACCTGCCAGGCAAGGAATTATTCGCTAAAAAGCAATGCAAGACCTTTGAAGAAGCAGCGGACGAGGCTATAGAGGCATTGAGAAAGCAAATCTTGAAGGAAAAAGAGAAATACGATAAATAAATCGGTGGCTTTCTTTAAAATGAATTACTTCGGATTATTAAAGTTTGATTGAGGTTTTTAATTCACTATTAATTCCGGTTAATGCTTTGAAATAAAAAAACATGGAAATGATTAGAAGTAAATGACTAAAATCATTTCTGTCAAAATAAGGATGAAGATTTATTTTTAGTCCTTGAATAAAAATATTTGGAATTAAAATAAGTGTGCTCATCCAAAAATACCGAAATGAATATGCTATTTTTTGTTGCAAATAAATAGACAAAATGCCCAGTGTAATTCCAAGCCCAAAAAATGAATTTATGGTTGGAATAATCAACCCTCCTTGTGGATTTGTTTGCATATCAAATGCGAATAAAACATAGGCTTCAAGACTAATAAAAAAAACTAGTTTGACTAAAGCTATTTTTTGAAATTTCCCCCTAATTTTTTCAATTGGGAAAATACCGAGCATGGCAAGTTCAATTAAATAGACTGAAAAAATTCCTGCAAACCAAGAAAAGTACTTTCCTTTAGCTCCCCAGTAGTTGAAAAAAAAATGTCCTAGACCACCCATGAAGAAACTTATCCCAAATAAAATGAAAAAGTATTTCCAATACTTAAAAAATGAATTTTCGTTATTCAGTTTATTAGTCTTGTATGCAAAAAACAAGGCTGTTATCAAAATAATTGTATCTCCAATAAGTGCGTTTGGCTCCAAAAAATAAAAACCGGCGAAATGCCATTCAATTTTTGGAAAATCTTGTCCGATCATCCTTATTTATTTCGTTCCTCAAATTTATTAAGATTCATCAATATTATTTTCTCGACAAGCAGTGGAAATCGCGCTTGTAAAAATGCATTTAATTTCCCCAATTTGGTCATTGTGGTAATGTATCTTCTCGACTTTATATTTTTTAGAACGGAAGAAGCCACTTCTTCAACCGTTAATACTTTTCTTTCGTCTCTGTTAGAAAGCAATAATCTTTTTCCATCTGCGGAGACAGCCTCTTTATTATGCACAATTTCAGTAATCCCAACTAAAACTAATCCTACATGAACCTCGTTTTCTGCCTCTTCAATCCTAATTGATTCAGCAATGGCTCTTAAAGCAAGTTTCGAAGAGCTATAGGGAGCCAGCCAGGGCAAGCCTCTAATTCCGGCTAAACTAGATACAAAAACAATACTTCCTTTGCTTAATCTAATTGAAGGCAGTGCGGCAATTGTTGGGTAAACTGAGCCATAAACATTACTTTCAAAAACAATTTTAAATACCTCAGGATTCAAATCAGCAACTTTTCCTCGGCTTGAAATTCCAACATTATTTACAAGTATATCAATTCTACCGAATTTTTTTAAAACTTGGTCTATCAGAAAGCGAGATCCATCTATCGTTGATACATCAGCCGCCACAGCAAAGACAGAATTAGTCAATAGAAACACTTCCTTTTTCGCTAAATCGAGCCGAGATTCATCTCTTGAGTTCAGAACAACAGTAAAATTCTGTTTTGCAAATTTTTTGGCTATAGCCAAGCCTATTCCTCTGCTTGAACCTGTAACAATAGCAACCTTCATCTTTAAACTTTGTTGGTCGATTTTTGCCATTTTTCATAGTGAATTTCCGGATGAAACTTTAGTGCAGTTAAGCTATTCGTCCATGCAATGGCAAGATGAACAAAATAGGCAATCCAAATCATTTGGCTCTCCCATGTTAATAAACAAAGCACGATTCCCAAAGGTATTGCTCCGATTGTTTCGTCGAGCCCCTTTGGAATATGCGTGGCAGAATAGAGAGCCGCATTAATAGCTATAGCTTGCCATATTCCAAGCTCACTTACCAATGGAAAAAATAAAACTCCTCGGAATAGGAGCTCATATCCAAAGAGGTAAATTGCCCAACCAAAGAGGTTTAACATAAATGTTTTTCTTGTCCAGAGTTTGGCTCGTATTTGAGGATAATTTATTAGGTTTTTCGGTTTTTTCCCTGATAGATAAGCTAAAGGAATTACAAGTATTGAAAGGCCGAAAATCCAAAATATGGAAAAAATGAATTTATCCTGTATGATTTGAACTCCAAAATTCCCGAAACTTTCAATTTTTAGAAAACTGAAAGCAATGAAATACGGTAAAACTCCTAAAACAAAAAATCCAATAAGTTTTGTAAAAAACACATGATTTATAGACGCTTTATCCGGTTCAAATTTTTTAAAATACTGCTCTTTGATTTTACCCGAATGAGCCGTAAACCAATAGATTATAAAACAAATCAGCGTTGTAATTATAGGTAAGCATACATTTAAATCTTGTGTTTGAAAACTTTTCATAGATGAATTATTTGTCTTTCATGGGTGATATTGGAGCTGCTGCAATTTTGGCGGATAGTGTTTTGATTTTCTAATACTTGTTGAACTATTTGTCGGCTATTTCATAGCAGGAAATATAAGATGTACACAACTTAACTGATTTTACCATTATGCTTAAACCAATTATAACATCCTTGAATACCAAATTCGATGGGACGCTGTGGCAACTTTAATTCCTCAACGGCTTTTTTAGAACTATAAACCTGCTGTACTAGGGCACTTTTTGCCATTGTGTAACTTAATTTCGGTGGTGTTTTTGTTATCCTACTTGTGAGTGATTGATAAAAACCTAATAGTAATGTGACAAAATTTGGGGATTTGATTAAATTGAATTTTTTTCCACTTAGTTGTGCTGCCTTTTGTAAAAAAACTTGATAACTCAAATTTTCATTCCCAGCAATATATGCTTCTCCGAGTCTTCCCATTTGCAAAGCATTGGAAACTCCTACGGCAACATCCTCTGTATTAACAAAGTTTTTTCCGCCTGATGTATAAGCTGGTAGTTTTCCATTGAAAAAAGCATGTAATATTTTTCCGGATGAAGGCAAGGCATCATTTGGCCCGATCATAAATGTAGGACAAACAATAATTACAGGAAAACCATTTTCGCGAAACTCCTTTTGTAACCAAATTTGAGCATCTAATTTGCTAAGAACATAATCCATTGCGCCTTTTCGCATTTTTATCAGTGTTTTTTCATTTCCTTCATTATTCCAGTTTCCATTTTGAAATGAACTAGCCGATCCAATATGGACCATTCTTTTAATTTTTAGTTTTTTTGCTGCAGAAACTACGTTTTGAGTTCCTTTGAGGTTTACTTCAAACAAGTTTCTGTTTTTTCTCGGCCAAACGTCAGTTACGGCTGCAATGTGTATTACGAAATCAGCTCCGTCCATGGACTTAATTAATAAATCTTCATCTAAAATGTTTCCTTCTATTTGTTCAATAGGATAATTGTTTATTTCTGATTCATCCTTTTTGGAAAGAACTAAGGCTTTGATCGTATAATTTCGTTTTAGTAATTCAATGCAAACACAAGTTCCTAACATTCCATCTGCACCGGTTACAAAAATTGTTTCTTTCATTTTTTATTTTTACAATAAACAAACTAAATCTATGGGATTTAAAACAAAACCAAAGAAACAAGAACTTTGATTTTTTGATAAATACCAGCTTCTCACAAGCTAAATTGTTTCGTGTTGTTCAAAAGATTTACAAAATAAACAAAAAATGGTTGAATTAAACTCTAATTGCCCGTTAAAACACATTTAACAGGATTAACATAAAAGCTAGTCAACCTATGGGAAAACGAATTTATTTTAATTGACCAATAAAAACAAGGTTCCCATCAATCAATACGGGTCGTTTCAGAAAAGTATATTCGTCCAAAATTAATTGGCGAAAATCCTGTTCGGAAAGGTTTTTGTCTTTCAATCCGAGCGTTTTGTATTTGATAGCACGTTTAGAAAAGAGCGACTCATAAGAACCCGTTTTCTCTTTCAAAAAGTCAAGCGTTTTTGAATCAATGTTCGCTGATTTGATGTCGATTAATTCAAATTCATCAAGTCGATTGAATTCCTTCAGCATGCGACGGCACGTATCACACGAACTCAAATAATAAATGCGTTTCATTAACAGAACTCGTCGTAGGCTGCCTCCAAGTTTGCTGCAATCATTTGTGCGGTTCCGCCTTCAATATGATGACGCTCTAAAAAATGAACCAATTTTCCGTCTTTAAATAACGCGATTGAAGGAGATGACGGGGGATAAGGCAAAAAGTATTTTCTCGCTTGAGCAACTGCCTCAGTGTCTACTCCCGCAAAAACAGTCGTTAAGTTTGCTGGTTTTTTATCATGTTGAAGTGATAGTTTAACACCCGGACGCATATTTCCTGCTGCACAACCACAAACTGAATTTACAACAACAAGTAGTGTTCCTTCCGTATTTTGTATCGTTTGATCTACCTCGGTAGCATTGTTTAATTCTTTAAATCCTACGTTTGTAAGATCTTCTTTCATTGGTTTTACTAATTCCGCTGGATACATAATTTGTGTT
>JBIIVA010000029.1:0-17458 GCA_044339705.1 Crocinitomicaceae bacterium | reverse complement strand
AGATGGGATTAATGCTTTTTTTAACGGCCATACAGATTAAAAACCCATTCCTCGATCAACGTATTTGGAAACACCCCATAATCATTGCGACCTTAGTTTATGTTTGTTGGATATTTATTTCGTCCTTAACGAGTTCACATGTTTTAGTTTCGTTCAAATTCATGTTGGCTCGACTTTGGTTTATTGTTCCTATTCTCGTTTTTGGAACTCATTTTTTCAAAAAAGAAAATAATCGAATTCTCTTTTTTTGGTTATTCATAATTGGAACAAGCATTACGATAGCCTACACATTAGTTCATCATGCTCAATATGGTTTTGGCGAGAAGGAAGGACATTGGGTGATGTATCCATTTTTTAAAGATCATACCATTTATGGCGCCACTGTAGCTTTGGTTTTACCTATGTCGGTCTCACTTTACCTCTATAAAAGACATACTGTTTTGGTTCAAGCAATACTTATTGTAATGATTGTATTAATTATTATTGGGCTTTATTTTTCATACACGCGAGCTGCTTGGTTAAGCATTATTTTTGCTATTGCAGTTGGAGTGGTTGTTCATTATCGGGTCAATTTCAAGCTTTTGCTTGGAGGAGGAGTTGTTGTTTTACTGATTGTGTATTTAAAATGGGATCGTATCGAAATGGAATTGGCTAGAAACAAACACGAACATACGACCGAATCATTCAATGAACGATTTCAAAGTGCTGCAAATGTAACAACTGATGCATCCAATTTAGAACGAATTAATCGTTGGAGTTGCGCTATATCAATGTTCAAGGAAAGACCTGTTTTTGGCTTTGGACCAGGCACTTATGCCTTCGAATACGCCCCATTTCAAGAACCTGAAAATTTGACAATAATTTCTACTAATTTTGGAGATATGGGTAATGCGCATAGCGAATATTTGGGTGCGCTTTCAGAAATGGGAGTTTTCGGATTGCTTTCTTTTTTAGGAATCGTTATCGCTATTTTTTATTCAGCCATTGTGATTTATCATCGTTATCCAATTTCCGATACGAAAAATAGGACCCTAATAATGGGAATAATTCTTGCTCTTACCACCTATTTCTCACATGCTTTTCTAAACAACTTTCTCGATACCGATAAGGCGGCTGTTCCAATTTGGGGAATGTGTGCTATGCTAATTGTTATGGGATTTGACTTAACAAAGCAACCTCTTGTAGTGGATTAAAATCATATCAAACACTCCCAATTCGCTGAATGTTAAGCGATAAAAGTTTTGATACTATTAATACCGTTTATCCAAAGTGACATCTGGTTGTGGGAATAGTCCCTTCCTAGTTATCGTTTTGTTTTTCCCATCTAGAAATAATATTTCAGGAACGCCTGTTCCCTCCATTTTTCCAATTATTTCAAACTTTTTTCGCTCTATTTTGGAAGCAGAATAAGTTCCTTGCCATTTTGCAGAACCCACATTAATAATCAAACTGTCTGGTGAGAGATAAATTTCTATTTCAGTTGATTTTATAGGTATGATTTCGTTATTTAAACTCACTTCATAAGGAGGTATTTTGCCAACATATGTTTTCAAATACTTTTTCTTCAATGCAACAGATTGCGCCGAGGAGATAAATGTAAAGACTAAAAGAAATAAAAAGCAACTAAACTTCATAGGAACGAAATTAACTAAAAAAAGTCTTATGTTTCCCACATCTAATTTAGGGTCTGCTGAAAAAGTCAGAAAAGGATTAGAATCTAGGTGCAGTTCATTAAGGCATATACGAATATGCCAATATGACTGCAACGAAGAAGATGATTCTTTTCTGGCTATCGAACAAAAATATGCATTTCAAAAATCGAGATGCACGTTTTTTCCAGAAAACAACTCGAAAACCTTGCGCTTGTAATCTCAATTACTGCTTTATATTGCTATAAATCAATAGGTTCGAGTTTTTCAGCAAGCCCTAATTTATAGGTTATCACCATGAATTAGATGAATACGATAGACTTTCCATCTCTGCTTAATTGGAGTTTATTTCTGAAGTTTTTTGTGACTGAAAATTTTTTAATATTGCGATTGAATGATTGTCTTCTTCAAAAAAAATTTGTCTAGTTAAAAATAATTATTCAACTTTGCAACGAAATTCACATGCGGTGAATTCTATTATTTATAAAGAAGAGGTTAGAGACAGGCTCAGAGATCCTCTGGCAACCAACTTAAAGTGCTGTTTTACAGTATTGGAAAACCGGTGCCAACTCCTGATTTCGTTTATCGAAAGAATATAAAAATTAGAATTATGAAAAAAACAGAAAATACGTTCTTAATATTTTTACTGAATTTCAGTTTTCCTCAACCACTTAAATCATTTGCGTTCATTTGTTTTGGTTTAACCTCAACTTCTTATTTACACTGTTGAGACATGGCTGAAATAAACTATTTTACCTATAGCGAGGCGTTCAAATTAGAAAGCGGACAATCAATTTCAAATTTAGAAATTGCTTATCATACCTATGGGACCTTAAACCCCACACAAAGCAATGTTGTTTGGATTTGTCACGCCCTAACGGCAAACAGCGATGTTTTTGATTGGTGGTCAGGAGTAGCCGGTGATAATGCTTTTTTTAATCCAAAGGAACATTTCATAGTCTGCGCTAATATAATCGGTTCCTGCTACGGTACAACTGGACCTTTGTCAGCAGATGCATTTGGTCAAAAATGGTTTGAGGACTTTCCCCGAATTACAACGCGTGACATGGCCAATGCTCATGATTTGCTACGTGCGCATTTGGGAATTGATAAAATTAATTTACTGGTAGGATCCTCACTTGGTGGACAGCAAGCCATGGAATGGGCTATTAAATGTCCGAGCATTATTCAAAATCTTATGTTAATTGCAACCAATGCCTTTCACTCACCTTACGGAATAGCTTTTAATGAAAGTCAACGATTGGCTATTCAAGCGGATCCAACTTACCATCAACGAACTGAAAATGGCGGTCAAAATGGTTTAATTGCTGCTCGAAGCATTGCGCTAATTAGTTACCGTTCTTATGAAGGGTATTTGGAAACGCAATCTGAGGGTAACCGAGAAAAGACCGATGATTTTTTGGCGAGTCGTTATCAACGTTATCAAGGTTGGAAATTAGCAAATCGATTCAATGCTTATTCTTATGTGACATTGTCCAAGGCGATGGATGCGCATCATGTTGGTCGCGGTCGAGAATCAGTGGAAAAGGCGCTTGCCTTAATACAAGCAAAAACGTTGGTAATAGGAATTTCTTCTGATAATTTGTTTCCGCCCCGCGAACAAGAATTTTTAGCTGAACATATCCCCAGTGCATTGTTTAAACAGATTGATTCAATTTTTGGACATGATGGGTTTTTGGTTGAAAATGAAAAATTAGTTGAAATTTTTAAGGCGTTTTTAAATTAAGAACTTAGTCCCGATAGCTATTGGGATAGAATGTAGAATGTAGAAAAGATATAAACAGCAATTTTAAAATGAAAAAACAAATAAATATTGGTCTCTTCGGTTTTGGTTGTGTTGGCAGCGGATTATATGAAGTTTTAAATAGATCAAAGCTTGTTGATGCGAAGATTAAAAAAATAGTAGTTAAAGATCCAAATAAATCGAGATCCATACCAAGTGAGCATTTCTCTTACGATCGAAATTCAATTCTTGAAGATCCGGACATCAACACAGTTGTTGAACTAATTAGCGATAGTGAAGCAGCTTATGAGATTGTTACTCGGGCAATTAAAAATGGGAAAAATGTCGTTTCGGCAAATAAAAAGTTAATTGCTGAACATCTGTCGGAATTAATTCAATTGGCTCGGGATAATCAAGTTTCTTTTCTTTACGAGGCTTCTGTAGCCGGTTCGATTCCAATTATTCGCAATTTGGAGGAATATTACAACAACGATTCCTTGTCGTCCCTTCAGGGAATTGTAAATGGAACTACCAATTTTATTCTCACAAAATCAAATTTAGGCATCGGCTACAACGAGGCTTTGAAAATTGCGCAAGAACAAGGTTTTGCAGAAGCTGATCCAACATTGGACGTTGATGGATTTGATGCGAAGTATAAACTCCTTATTCTCATTAAACATGCATTTGGAATCGAAGTACAAGAAAAAGACATTTTCAACTATGGAATCCGACATATTAAGCCAGAGGATGTTCGATTTGCAAAGGAAAAAGACTACCGTATTAAGTTATTTGCCAGAGCTCAAAAAGTGGGTGATGAAATAATTGGGTTTGTTGCACCTCATTTTATCAAAGCGGAACACTCTGCTTACGACGTAAATAATGAGTTCAATGCGGTAGTTGTTGAAGCTGCCTTTTCTGACAGACAGTTGTTTATTGGCAAAGGAGCTGGTAGTTTCCCAACAGCAAGTGCCGTTTTATCTGATATTTCTGCTTTAATGTACGATTATAAATACGAATATCGTAAATCAGAAAACGTGAGTTCGAAGTTCTCGAACGATTTTTTCGTGCGTGTTTATGTTGGATCGAATGACATTGATAAAATCAAAGAGTTGCCATTTAATCGAGTTGACACCTTGTATCAAAGTGAAAACTACACCTATCAGATTGGCTGGATTAAATTCGATGAAATTGCTAAACTGAATTTTAATTCAAATTCAGAACTATCTTTGATTGTTTTACCGGATGAAATTAAATCCTCGATTGAATTTGAGAAAATCCAAAGTGAGAAAAAAGAATTTGTAGTTGAAAAATAAATTAACGATATGAACAGTCCTTTTTTACCCTGGTATGTTGCAGGCCCCTTAATTGGTTTAATGGTGCCGGCTTTACTGATTATACGCGAAAAGCAATTTGGTTTGTCTTCGAGTTATCGAGCTATTTTATCGCGAATTACAAACAAAATATCTTATTTTGATTACGATAATAAATTAGATGATTTTCAAATTCAATTGGTAGTCGGCATATTTTTATCTGGATTAACGGCTCATTTTATTTTGCCCTATAATTCCCCTGAAACTGTTAGTGATTATGGTAAGATTGCATCGTCGATTTACACGATCGAAAATGGATGGTTCTTTCTATTTTCAGGAATCTTGGTTGGCTTTGGAGCTCGATATGCAAATGGTTGTACAGCAGGACATTGTATAATGGGAATGTCTCAGTTTTCATTGGCTTCGTTTGTTTCCACTATTTGCTTTTTTATCGGCGGTTTAATTTCTAGTTATTTACTCATTCCAATTTTTTTTCAATGAAAACAATAGCAACCATTTTAATCGGATATCTTTTCGGATGGATTTTAATCGGAACAGAAGCTTTCTCTTGGTATCGTATTCAGGAAATGTTTCATTTTCAATCTTTTCACATGTATGGTGTGCTTGGTTCAGCCATTGGTACAGGCGCTTTGAGTTTATTTTTATTAAAAAAATTGAAAATTAAATCACTGTCAGGTAATACCATTTCTGTAAAGCCTAAGCCGATTCAACTGAAAGCCAACATCATCGGAGGATTAACATTTGGACTTGGTTGGGGTTTGAGTGGCGCTTGTTCTGCTCCAGTATATATTTTAGTCGGGAAAGAATGGCAAGTGGGAGGTTTTTTGTTACTTGGGTCAATTATTGGGGTTCTCATTTATGGAATTGTCGAACCAAAATTGCCGAAATAAAAAAACATTAGAATATTATGAAAATAGAATTGAATCGAATAGAGGAACCATATGTTTTTCAACTAAAAAATGAAACAGGTGCAATATGCACGTTTGACGCAAATGCAGCTTTAGGTGGAAAAAACAAGGGCTTAACTCCAATGCAATTATTGGCGGGGTCATTGGCGGGATGCATGTCAATTGATATTGTTTTGATTTTGCAAAAACAGAAAATTAATCCTAAAGTTTATCAAATTGAAATCGATGCGAAGCGAAAAGAAGGAACTCCTTCTCCGTTCGAGGCCATTCATTTGATTTTTCATGTAGATAATTCTGTTCCTTTGGATAAATTAGAACGTGCGATTCTACTTTCTAAGGAAAAATATTGTTCTGTATCGCTTTCGTTGAACCCCACCATAAAAATCTCACACGAAATAAAAATTGTTTAATGAGAAAAGAAACCATTGCCATTCGCGGACAAATTGAACGTTCGCAATACAACGAACACGCAGTTCCTCTCTATTTGACCAGTAGTTACGTATTTGAGGATGCCGAGGACATGCGTTCTCAATTTGCCGAGGAGAAACCTGGCGAAATATATTCTCGATATGCAAATCCAAATGTTGAAGAGTTACTGAATAAAGTCGCTTTTTTAGAAGGTGGTGATGCTGCATGGGCGACTGCTTCTGGTATGGCGGCTGTTTTTACGACCTTTGCCACTTTTCTCTCTGCCGGAGATGAAATTGTTTCGAGTCGATCTGTTTTTGGTTCTACTCATCGATTGCTTGTTGATGTGTTTCCGAAATGGAACATAAAGAATACGTATGTTGATTTCAATGACTATTCAGCTTATGAAACAGCCATCACTAGCAAAACTAAATTAGTTTACATTGAAACTCCGAGCAATCCGGCTCTTGATTTAATTGATATTGAACGTTTGGCGGCAATTTGTAAATCCAAAGGAACACTTTTGATTGTTGATAATTGCTTTGCGACTCCAATTTTACAGCAGCCAATTAAATGGGGTGCAGACATTGTAATTCACTCGACAACGAAATTTATGGATGGCCAGGGAAGAACCTTGGGTGGATTGATAGTTGCTTCGAATGAACTAATTGAAAAGGTGAAGACGTTTGCAAGGCATTCCGGCCCGGCTATGAGTCCGTTTAATGCTTGGGTCATTTCCAAATCAATTGAAACGTTGGATGTGCGCATGGAGCGGCACTGCAAAAACGCACTGGAAATCGCTCAACGACTTTCAGGTTTATCAGGAATTTCGTGGGTAAAATACCCGTCCTTAACATCTCATCCCGATTATGAAATTGCCAAAAAACAAATGGCTGCCGGTGGCGGATTGGTTTCTTTTGAACTTGAAGGCGGGCTCGAATCGGGAAGGCAATTCTTAGATAAATTAAATCTTTTTTCACTGACAGCAAACTTGGGAGATACGCGAAGTATTGCAACGCACCCTGCTTCAACTACTCACTCAAAACTTACGCCAGAGCAGCGAATGGAAGTCGGTATCAGCGATGGTTTAATTCGTCTGTCCATTGGTCTAGAAAATGTTGAAGATATTTGGGAAGATATTTCTCAAGCGCTGAAATAATCAAAAATTTTGTAAGGTTATTTTCTCATAATTAACCAATTCATTTTCTTTTGTGTTTGAATGTATTTTTCTTAAACCCGAATATACTCTCTCAGAAACACGTTCAATGACTCATGTGATCTCAAAAACAAGGATTGAAAAAGGAATAGGTTAGATTATTTTACACAAACAATCGAGTAAATTAATGTCGATTAATAGCTTATTAGGATCGATTGATACAGAAGCCGAGGTTATTAAATATTGCAAAATTTAACTTTTTGTAAAGACTGCGTTTGAATAATCTGTAATTTCGTTTTGCCGTGACAGAATCAGTAAAGACAATCGTAATTATCCCTACATACAACGAAATCGAAAACGTTGAAGCAATCTCGCGTGCGGTTCTTTCTCAAAGTCCAAAACTAAATATTTTATTCATCGATGATAATTCGCCTGATGGAACTGCAGAAAAAGTGAACTCCTTGATGGATGAGTTTAAAGGCCGAATTTTTTTAGAGCAGCGAGCAGGTAAATTAGGCTTGGGAACAGCATATATTCATGGTTTTAAATGGGCTATTGCTAATAATTACAATTACACGATTGAAATGGATTGTGATTTTTCACACGACCCTAACGACTTGCCGAGACTACTTAATGCCTGTTTGGAAGGCGCGGATTTAACCATTGGCTCGCGCTACTGTAGAGGTGGTAAAGTAAAAAATTGGCCATTGGATCGGATCTTAATGTCTTATTTTGCAAGTATTTATGTGCGATTGATATTATGTATAGGAATTAAAGATACTACTGCTGGTTTTAAATGTTATCGAACGGAAGTTTTAAAAAAAATTAATCTTGATAATGTCACTTTTAAAGGCTATGCTTTTCAAATTTGTATGAAATATGCTGCATTGAAGCATGGTTTTAAGGTGAAGGAAGTCCCTATTACATTTATTGATCGTGTTTATGGTGAATCAAAAATGAGCACTGGGATTTTCAAAGAAGCGTTTTTTGGTGTTTGGAAGATGAGAAAAATGAATTTATGAGTAACTACATTTTAAAGAATGGAAAAATTATAAATGATGGTAAGTCATTTAATGGAGACCTATTAATCAGAGATGGTATCATCGAACGTATAGATTCGAATATTGAGAATTCGATTAATGCCAAAGAGATTGATGCCGAAGGAAAACTGATACTTCCGGGATGCATAGATGACCAGGTACATTTCAGGGAACCTGGCTTGACACATAAAGCAAATATTGCAACAGAATCGCGAGCAGCTGTTGCGGGAGGAATTACTTCTTTCATGGAGATGCCAAACACCGTTCCAAGTGCAGTCACAATTGAAAAATTAGAGGAAAAATATGTGATTGCCTCCCAGTCTTCATTAGCAAATTATTCGTTCTATTTGGGAACAACCAATTCCAATATCGAACAAATAAAACGTGTCAATGCAGAAACAATTTGTGGAGTCAAAATTTTCATGGGTTCTTCGACAGGAGATATGCTTGTTGATGACCCCAAAGCCCTGGAGGATATTTTTCGTTATGCCCCATCAATCATTACCACGCATTGTGAAGATGACCCCATGATTAAAGAGAATTTTCAAAAATTCATACGAGAATATGGAGATGAGCTCCCCGCAAAATTTCATCCACTAATACGAAGTGAAGAGGCCTGCTATAAATCTTCCTCCTATGCTGTTTCATTAGCAAAAAAATACAACTCACGTCTGCATATTCTTCATATAAGCACAGCTAAAGAATTAGAATTGTTCAGAAATGACATTCCGCTTCACGAAAAACGAATTACCGCTGAGGCATGTATTCACCACCTTTGGTTTACAGATAAAGATTATGATACAAAAGGTAATTTCATCAAGTGGAATCCGGCGGTAAAAACAGAACAAGATCGGGCTGGAATTTGGAATGGAGTCTTAGATAATCGCATCGATGTTATCGCTACAGATCATGCGCCACATACATTAGATGAAAAAAACCAACTGTATGCGAAAGCTCCTTCAGGTGGCCCTTTGGTGCAGCATGCGCTTCTTGCAATGCTTGAAAAAAGTAAAGAAGGATTCATTTCAATTGAGCGAGTCGTTGAGAAAATGGCACATGCCCCGGCGATTCTGTTTCGTGTACAAAATAGAGGTTTTTTAAGAGAGGGGTACTTTGCAGATATTGTTATGGTTGATCCAAATAAATCACATGCAGTTACAAAATCAAATCTGTTCTATAAATGCGGTTGGTCACCCTTTGAGGGAACCGTTTTCTCTAATAGCATCGAACGAACATTTATCAATGGTCAAATAGCATTCGAAAACGACCGAATTATTGAATGTGGAGTAGGAAAACGTTTATCCTTTAGTAAGTTTGAATGAGATTTTTGTTCTTCAACCTGTTTCTTTTTCTAACGAGTTGTTCCCAAGGAGTATTTAGCTCTGAAAAATCAGTATTGGAAAAAGAAAAATTCATTGAGGTTTATGAGGATGTTCTCGTATTGGAAAATTATTATCAAACGAAATACGGTGTTCCGAATTTGTTCAAGAACGCTTTGAATAATTCCTGTAAAAAAGTTTTCCTGAAACATGATATCACAAAACAGGACTTTGAAATAAGTTATGATTATTATGCGCATAGACCAAATGAATTGAAGTTAATTAATGAACAGGTAATAACGCGCTTGAATAAAAAAAAGCTTTAGTTCGTTTGGTAAGATTCCGAAGGTAGTGCAATAGCTTTCTGCCAGTCAAGCATTTTCTGAGAATGTCAACATTTTAATGCCTGTGTTAGCGCAAAAAGACTTTTTAAAATCGTTATACTCGTCGTTTTTTTAAATTACTCCCACTATTATAATTCATAAATATCAAACATAATAGTTTATAATATTAAACACTATTATTATTTTTGAATTCACAATTCTTTAAATATTTAGCATGCTCGTCAACAAAAAAATCTTAGCTGTCGTTAAAAAATCATTTTCAAAATTCGATTTTTCCCGTTTAGAAGAAAAGTGTGGAAACGAAGCCCAAACAAGAATGTATTTAATAGAGCCCTTATTAGAAATACTCGGATATAGTAGACATGACGATATGCTTACAGAAATTAATGCCGGTTGGGGACAAAAAAATGATAAAGCAGATTTAGGTTTAATTATAAAAGGCAAAAAACCTGAAATTATAGTCGAATGTAAAAAGCTTGGTAAAAAATTAACGGACAAGGAAGGTAGTCAATTAAACAGTTATTTTAGTCATACTGAGGGATCTAAAATAGGAATTTTAACCAATGGTTTAGAATGGAGATTTTATGCCGAATTTGAAGAAAAGAATAAACTTCACATGAATACATTTCTTGTGATTGATTTCACTGAAATCGATGATGAGAAAATAGAAGCTTTCGCTCAATTTCACAAAAACAACGTTGAAATAAAACAGATATTGGAAGACGCTCAAGATATTTTCTTTCTGGAAGGATTCAGTGCTGCTTTAACGGAAGAACTTTTGAATCCATCGGACGACTTTATCAAGGCAATTTTTGCAAGGATGCCCGGTAAGCGTATGAATGATGCTATCAAACTTAAATTGAGAGAACTTGTAAATTCGAATTCGATTCAACAGGTATTACCAAGATTGATCGAAGAGGAATCAAAAAGTGGTAACACTATCATCACCACCGGAGAAGAACTTAAAATCTACCACGCTGTAAAAACCATTATCATCAACTCGCTCAAAAAAGTAGATTTCTCACGCATTTCATACCGAGATCAAAAGAATAGTTTCAATATTTTAATCGATGATAATCAACGGAAAATTATTGCCAAAATTACTTCCAATAGAGGTAAATATTTCTTAGAGATAGATGGCAACGATAAGACTCCGGCGGATAATTTAGAAAGTGTCGTCGCTCATAGCAAGCAAATTGTAGAGGCTGCAAAAAGGTATCTTACAGAGTAATTAAATATCCTATTCATTTCAGTTACAAGACTTGTAATTATAAAATGAAAATTCTTTTTCTCTGATAAACGAATTTATCTTAAAAACCTCATTTTGAGATAAAATAGATCAGACTTAATCTCGCTTCTTTTTCGTATCTTTGGCTCCCTTAAAAAACCAATGGCTAAAATAAGAAAACAAGATGCACTCGATTACCATTCAACTGGAAAACCGGGAAAAATTGAGGTCGTTCCTACGAAACCTTATGCCTCTCAACGAGACTTATCATTAGCCTATTCTCCGGGAGTTGCAGAACCATGTTTGAAGATTGCCGAAAACGTTTCGGATGTCTATAAATATACGAGCAAAGGAAATTTGGTTGCCGTGATTTCAAATGGCACAGCTGTTTTAGGACTTGGAGACATCGGTCCAGAAGCCTCAAAACCGGTGATGGAAGGAAAAGGTCTACTATTCAAAATTTTCGCCGATATTGATGTTTTTGATATCGAAGTGGATGCCAAAGACCCTGAATTGTTCATTCAAACCGTAAAAGCAATTGCACCCACCTTTGGAGGAATAAATCTTGAAGATATAAAGGCACCGGAGGCATTCGAAATTGAGCGAAGGTTGAAAGAGGAGCTTGACATTCCGATCATGCACGACGACCAACATGGTACGGCCATTATTTCCTCAGCAGCCTTATTAAATGCTCTTGAGCTTGCAAAAAAGAAAATTGATAAAATAAAAATTGTCGTTTCAGGTGCAGGCGCCTCTGCTTTGTCTTGTGCAAAACTATACCATACGCTCGGAGCGAAACTTGAGAATATTTTCATGTTTGATTCCAAAGGGTTAATTCACAAAAATCGAACTGATTTGGATCCAATGAAACAGTTTTTTGCTGTTCATCAAAAAGTCGTTTCATTCAATGATGTATTTAAAAAGGCGGACGTTTTCTTGGGGCTATCTCGTGCCGGACTCGTATCCAAAGATATGATTGTAGCAATGGCAAATGATCCAATTGTTTTTGCACTTGCCAATCCAGAACCTGAAATTTCTTACAAAGAGGCAACATCAGTTCGTAAGGATATCATTATGGCGACAGGGCGTTCTGACCATCCGAACCAAGTGAATAATGTATTGGGATTCCCATTTATTTTCAGAGGAGCACTCGATGTAAGAGCTACAAGTATCAATGAGGAAATGAAATTGGCAGCCGTTAAAGCAATCGCTGCTCTTGCAAAAGAAACGATTCCGGAGGAGGTTATTGAAGCATACGGTGAGAAGAATATTTCTTTTGGTCGTGAGCAAATCATTCCAAAACCCTTAGATCCTCGATTGATTTATTACGTCGCTCCTGCTGTCGCAAAAGCTGCGATGGATTCAGGAGTTGCTCAACACCCGATTTCCAATTGGGAGGAATATGAAACACACCTTAAAAATCGATTAGGACTCGATAACAAGCTAGTTCGGAATATGACTTCCAAAGCACAAAGCAATCCGAAAACCGTTGTTTTCGCTGAAGCGGATAACGTGAAAATTCTCAAGGCAGCACAAGTGGCCTACGATGAAGGAGTGGCTTTCCCAATTCTTTTAGGAAAGAAACAGCGTATTTTGGCATTAATCGATGAATATGCGATTGATTTGCCTGAGGTTGTAATTGTTGATCCGAAATCTGAAGAAGAAGAAAAAAGACGAATCACTTATGGAAAGGCTTTTTTCGAAAAACGAAAACGAAAAGGATTTACCGAATTTGAAGCGATTCAAATCATGCGTGAACGCAATTATTTCGGTGCTATGATGGTTGATCAAGGTGATGCGGATGCAATGATTACAGGTTTAACAAGAAGTTATCGGTCTTCCATCAGGCCACCGCTTCAAGCTGTTGGTTTACAAAAAGATGTAAAGGTCATTTCGGGTATGTACATATTGAATACCAAAAGAGGCCCACTGTTTTTAGCTGATACCACTGTTAACCTTAATCCCACGTCGGAACAAATTGCTGAAATCACTTTCAATGTTTCGAAAGTAATTCGTAAATTTAAAGTAACTCCTAGGATTGCGCTTTTGAGTTATTCAAATTTTGGATCCTCCCCAGGTCCTGACTCCGAAAAGATGTCAGCTGCAGTAAAAATATTACACGAAAAACATCCATCGCTGGTTGTAGATGGAGAAGTTCAAGCCAATTTTGCTCTTAATGAGGAATTAATGAATGAAAAGTTTTCTTTTTCACTGCTTGCGAACAAAGAGGTGAACACACTGATTTTTCCAAATCTTTCTGCAGGAAATATTGCATACAAACTATTACAGCAAATGACAGATGGAGATGCTATTGGACCTATTTTGGTTGGACTAAAAAAATCTATTCACGTTTTACAATTAGGTTCATCTGTTCGCGAAATCGCCAATATGGTTAAAGTTGCTGTTATTGATGCTCAAAACAAATAAAAATGATTGGTTTACTGAACGGCAGATTAATTGAAAAAAATCCGACAGAACTATTAATTGATTGTTCAGGAGTTGGATATGAAGTAAAAATTTCGTTGAATACATATTCCCAACTTCCTGAAGGGGAGGCGATTCGTGTGTTCACAAAACTCATTGTTCGCGAAGACGCTCATTTGCTTTATGGATTTTACACCAAAGAAGAGCGGGAAATGTTTAATCACCTCATAAGTGTTTCCGGAATAGGACCCAATACGGCGATGATTATGCTCTCGTCACTTAAAACTGACGAAATTGCTAACGCCATTCAAACAGAAGATGTGAGAACCATTCAAGGGATTAAAGGAATTGGTGCAAAAACAGCACAAAGAGTAATCATCGATTTGAAAGGGAAAGTATTAAAATTCAGCGCTTCTAGTGAAAATATCTTTTCTCAAAACAATACAAATCGATTTGATGCGTTAACTGCTTTAGTTTCGCTTGGTTTCGATAAAAAATCTGCTGAAAAAGTGCTGGATAAAATTGATACAGGTGAACAAACAGTTGAAGTTCTGATTAAAGAAGCACTGCGACTATTGTAAATGATTGAAAACCAAAAAATAAACATATTTAATTTATGGCATCTCATGTGGATGCTTTTGGTTTTATGTGCCTCTTCAGTATTCGCACAAAATGATCCGGACTTACCTTTTCCCATATACAATCCGCTTAATCCAGGACAGAATCTGCCTCAAAGTTTTGACTTAGGTGATCCTACGTCATTGAAGCAATCTATTGTATATGATCCAACCACAGGAACTTACATTTTTACTGAAACATTAGGAAATGGTTTAAACTTCCGAAACCCATCGATGATGACTTTGGAGGAATACCTCGAATACGAGAGAAAAAAATCTGAAACTCAGGATTGGCAGGAAATCATTGAAGAAGAAACAGCTGAAAACCGAAACTTCGAACTACCCATTAAAATCGGAAGTAAAGCATTTAAGAATTTCTTTGGTTCCGACACGATTAAGATTATTCCGGGTGGGAATTTGGAGCTTTTCTTGGGCATAAATCATTCGCGTATTGATAACCCCATGCTCCCCATGCGTCAAAGAAGGATAACTCGTTTCGATTTCAACCAAAATATCAATTTAGAGGTAACTGGACAAATTGGAACAAAACTGAAAATCAATGCAAAATATAATACTGGAGCGACTTTCGATTTTGAGAATATCTCCAAGTTGGAGCATACAGGTAATGAAGATGAAATTCTGCAGAAAATAGCACTTGGTAACGTTTCATTGGATTTGCCTACAAGTCTAATTCAAGGATCTCAGACTCTTTTTGGTGCAAAAACGCAACTTAAATTTGGAAGAGCTACGGTTGATTTAATTGCCGCTTCATCGAGAGGAAAACGAACCGAGATAAACGTTTCAGGAAGAGCGCAAACACAGAGATTTGAATTAACGGCAGACAACTACGAAGCAAATAAACATTACTTTTTAAATCTCTACCATCAGCAACATTATGATACGGCGATGTCAACGCTTCCGGTAGTGAATTCAACCACTTTTATTACCAGAATTGAAGTTTGGGTTACTAATCGGTCGAACATTACGGAAAATACGCGTAACATCATAGCCTTTGCTGACCTGGGTGAGTCAAAACAAGCCAATTGGCAAGGAAATCCAGGTAACGCATCTCCCAATGAAATGCCTGATAATGAATCGAACGGACTTTATGAATGGGCTTCAAATCAGCCATTGATTCGTGGTTTTTCGAATTCAGTAACTACCCTGAGTGCTCAAGTAAACACCCCAGGACCTTTCGAGCAAGCCATTGAATATGAAAAAGTTGAAAATGCAAGACGATTAACAGAAGCTGATTTCTCATACAACGCTCTCTTGGGATATATTTCATTGAACCAAGCTTTAAATAATGATGAGGTTCTTGCAGTGGCTTATGAATATACCTATCGCGGACAAACCTATCAGGTTGGTGAATTCTCGACCGATGGAGCGGATGGACAAGATGCATTGATTTTAAAAATGTTGAAGCCGACCATTACAAATCCCAAAAATAAAGTATGGGACTTGATGATGAAAAATGTCTATTCCATTGGTGCATATAACGTTGATCAAACGGGGTTTAAAATCAACATCTTATACAATAATCCGGATCAGTCTATCAACATTCCTTATTTTCCAATGGATGGCGTGAAAGACCAACAACTGGTGACCTTATTGGATATGGATAAAATCAATCAAAATAATCAACCATTTTCAGACGGGGTTTTTGATTTTTCGCCATTCAACCAAGTAGCGAACAAAATAGATAATGGAGGAACAATAAATCGTAAAAGCGGACGAATTTTTTTCTCGACAGTTGAACCTTTCGGTAAAACACTTGCAAAGAAATTAGATGCGGTTAATATTCCAGGTACTACGATCGATCGTGTTTCATTTTACGAACTTTACGATTCAACCAAAACAGCCGCTCAACAAATTCCCAGCAAAAATCGATTTACACTTCAAGGCGAATACCAATCCTCAGTTAGCTCGGAGATTCCTTTAAACGCACTCAATGTTCCCCAAGGGGCTGTTAGTGTTACCGCAGGCGGAATTAGGCTCGTTGAAGGAACAGATTACACTGTAGATTACAATTTAGGAAGAGTTAAAATCATCAATTCTGGAATTCTTGAGTCGAATACACCTATTAAAATCTCGATTGAAAGTAACTCTGTTTTTGGTTTTCAAGCTCGCTCAATGATTGGAGGTCATTACCAATATCGCTTTAGTGATCGAGCAAAAATAGGTGCTACATGGGTACGTATGATGGAACGTCCTGTGACTCAAAAGGTGGATTTTGGAAGTGAGCCATTTAAAAACAATGTGATTGGAGCTGATTTTGCCATTCGAACAGATTTACCGTTCCTAACAAAACTGGTTGATTTACTGCCTGTGATTTCGACCAATCAAATGTCAACTTTATCTTTGACGGGCGAGGTTGCGCATCTTATTCCCGGGCAGCCAAGGGCAATAAATCGAGAGGGCACATCTTATATTGATGATTTTGAGGCAAGTCAGAGCACCATAGATTTACGTTCTGTTAATGCCTGGAAATTAGCTTCTGTGCCCCAAGGTCAACCCGACTTGTTTCCAGAGGCAACAAAAAAAGATCTGTCAGTTGGATTTAAGCGTTCAAAAACGGCTTGGTATGTCATAGATCCATTATTTTATCAAGGTAATAATTTAACGCCACAACATATAAGACAAAATCCGCAGATGCTTTCAGATAGTCGTATGCGCTTGGTGAATCAAGTTGATATTTTCCCCAATCTTCAGCAACAGTATGGCTCAATTCCAAACATTCCGATTCTTGAGCTAGCCTTCTATCCGAAAGAACGTGGAATGTATAATTATGACACAACAAATACGATTGATTCTGCCGGTTTATTCATCAATCCTGAAAATCGATGGGGAGGAATTCAGCGTGGCTTAACTACCAACGATTTCGAGCTCGCTAACATTGAGTTCATACAATTTTGGGTGTTAGATCCTTTCAATGAAGATGCTGAAAATGCCGATCCGAACACAGCAATGTCAGGTGGAGATCTTTATTTCAACTTGGGTAATATTTCTGAGGATGTTTTGCCGGATTCGCGTAAAAGTTTCGAAAATGGTTTGCCCCCATCTGATGCAGTTCTAGGCGATAATTTAGATACAACACTTTGGTCGAAAGTTTCCACCCAACAAATTGTGATCAATGCATTTGATACAGATCCGCAAGCCCGATTAAATCAAGATGTAGGGATTGATGGATGGAAAAGTTCGGAGGAACAATTTGCTTACGAAAACTTTGTTGCCTGGGTTCAAAACAATGGTGTTTTAAGCGCAGAGGCCAAAGCTAAGTTGCTTTCCGA
>JBIIVA010000180.1:0-5028 GCA_044339705.1 Crocinitomicaceae bacterium | reverse complement strand
GAATACTACAATATTAAAGGGATCGAAAATTTCCGAGTGTTTTGATTTTTTTCTAGAGTTATTGCTCATATAATCTTTGAATGTGTCAAAAATACACTAAGTATTTGAAATTTCCAATTTTTTCACAATTTAAATTCTAAACTTTTTGCAAAAAAATCTAAAAAAAAGTAATTGTTTTTTGAAAATTGAAAATAGTGTGTATATTTGAATCCGTCAAAGTGACACTAAGTATTAACATTTAAACTAAAAATTATGAAAAAAATCTTTACTTTTTTGGGTTTGGCACTGGTAACTACGTCATTTTCTCAAGTTACAGTTACTTACAAGGTAGATATTACCAATTACCTTGCAGGTGGAGCTACTCTATCCGCTAACGGAATTAGGGTCGGCGGTAATTTTGCAGATCAATCAGCAACCGTAGGTGCTTCAAGTATTCTTAATTGGACACCAAGTGATCCAAACTCAGCAATGACAGACTTAGGAAATAATGTTTGGTCAATAGCGGTTACCTATCCAACCGCGAAAGTTGGCGAGACCCAACTTTATAAATTCGTTAATGGTGATTGGGGAACTAACGAAGGTACTGACCCAGCGAATACAATTGCATCAGATGGTTGCGGAATAGATGATGGTGGTGGAAATATTAACAGAACACTGACAATCCCTGCTTCCGACACAACGGTATTTTATTGCTGGGACAAATGTGCAGCTTGTGAAACAGGATCAATTGGTGAAATAAATAAGTTTGAAGTAAAAACTTATCCTAATCCTGCAAATGAAGTTATTCAGTTTGATATTGCCGCAGATGATTACGTGATTTCGATTAGTGATATTTCAGGCAAATTGATAATGACTTCTGAAAAATCAATTATTGATATTGCTCCTTTGAACTCAGGTATTTATACCTACGTTGTGAATTCAACGACTGGTTCTGCGAAAGGCAAATTTATCAAAAAATAAGTTTTTTGAGTTAACGAAAAAGCCTAGGTTATTTGAACTTAGGCTTTTTTTTTCTAAAATTAATTGATATGTTAAAACAATTCTCAATCGCTCTTAGTTTTTTTCCTGCCGCCTTCATCGCTCAAATTCTTGAGGTTAATCCGGCTTTTCCTACAGTAAATGATGTGGTGACAATAACCTATGATGCTTCTTTAGGAAACGAAGCATTGGTCAACCAAAATCAAATTTATTGTCATACGGGGGTGATTACGAGTACAAGCACATCGCAAACCAATTGGCAATATGTACAAGGAACTTGGGGAACTGCAGATCCTGATGTTGCAATGACTAATATTGGAAATAATAAACATCAAATCACGATTGATATTGATCAATTTTATGGCTTTCCGGCGACTACCACTGTTTTAAAAATGGCTTTTGTTTTCAGAACAGCAAGTGGTTCAGTCGTTGGAAGGGAAGCAGATGGTTCTGACATCTATTATGATTTAGTTCAGCCAAATTCAGGCTTGCAAGCTAAAATATTTTATCCTTCAAACAATGCCACTCTGTTAAATTTAGGTCAAAATTTAGTGATTAATGCTCAAAGTAGCCAAAGTTCAACATTGAGTTTATACGATGATGGAATACTTCTAACGACTTTGACGAATTCAACAGAATTAAACTACAATTTAACAGCATCAATTCAGGGAACTCATCAACTTAAGTTAATTGCTGAAAACACAAATGAGACAGTAATAGACAGTGTGTATTACACAGTGAACCCTGAATTAATAATTTCAAATCCCCCATTGGGTAGTAAAAATGGTATTAATTATCTCAATGATTCCACGGTGATTTTAAGATTATTCGCTCCTGAAAAAGAACATGTTTATGTTATCGGAGAATTTAATCAATGGGTTCCTTCAGCTAGTTACCACATGAATTTATCCAGTGACTCTACAACTTGGTGGCTAGAAATTTCAGGTCTTACTCCCGGTCAACGATATGGTTTTCAATACCTAATTGACGGAAATTTAAGAATCGCGGATCCACTTAGTACTTTAATTTTAGATAGAAATAACGACGGTGCAATTGGTGCAATGACCAATCCAAATCCACATCCATATCCTACAGGATTAACAACTGGATTTGTTACCGTTATTCAACCAGGTGCCCCTCAATTCAATTGGCAAAATGATGCTTACGAAGCACCTGAAAATAAAGATTTATTAATTTACGAGCTTTTGGTTCGGGATTTTGTTCAGAAAAGAAATTATCAAACCTTAATAGATACACTTGATTATCTTGATAAATTGGGAATCAACGCAATTGAATTGATGCCACCCGGAGAATTTGAAAATAATGAAAGTTGGGGGTATAATCCTTCCTTTCATATGGCATTGGACAAGTATTATGGCACACCCGAAAAATTCAAAGAGTTTGTAGACTCTTGTCACGGAAGGGGAATCGCTGTAATTGTTGATATTGTTCTAAATCATGCTTTTGGACAAAATCCGATGGTAAACATGTATTGGGACGCTGCAAATAGTAGGCCTGCCGCCAACAATCCTTGGTTTAATGCTGTATGTCCCCATGAGCCCTATTGTTGGGGTTATGATTTGGATCATACTCGTCAGGCTACTAAAGATTATATAGATCGTATAAATACATTTTGGTTGGAGGAATATCATGTTGATGGTTTCCGTTTCGATTATACCAAAGGTTTTATAAATAATGGCAACGGTTACAGTAATGAGAGAATCGATATTTTGAAGAGAATGGCTGATACAATTTGGTTGGTGAAACCAAATGCTTATGTGATTTTAGAGCATTGGTGCGATAATAATGAAGAGAAACAATTAGCCGAATATGGAATGATGCTATGGGGTAACTTGAATCATGCTTACAACGAGGCAACTATGGGTTTTACTTCTACTTCAAACATCAGCAATGCAATTTATTCTGCTCGAAATTGGAATGTGCCTCATTTGGTAACTTACATGGAAAGTCACGATGAAGAAAGATTGATGTTCAAGAATCTCAACTATGGAAATTCTTCCAATCTAAACCATAATACGAAAGATTGGTATACTGCACTCGGCAGAATGCAAACTGCAGCAGTAATTTTCTTTTCTCAGCCCGGTCCAAGAATGATTTGGCAATTTGGGGAAGTTGGTTACGATATTTCAATCGATAACCCGTGTCGCGTTTGTAACAAACCAATTTTGTGGAATTATTTCTCCCAAGCCAGACGCAGACAGCTTTATGATGTTTATTCTGCCATGATGAATTTAAGAAAAAACTACCCTACTTTTCGATCCTTGGATTTCAATCATTCACTTTCAGGAGCGATAAAGCGAATGAAACTAAATGACCCTTCAATGAATGCTGTTGTTTTAACCAATTTTAGTGTTAATAATCAAAATGCAATTGCTTCTTTTCAACATGTAGGAACATGGTATGAGTATTTCACAGGTGATAGTATAGTAGTAACTGACGTAAACGCAGGAATAAATATGACACCTGGAGAATATCGCGTCTACACGGATGTGAAATTGGATCAACCGCAAATTACAGATGCGCCAGTCTCTTTGGATGAAATCTATTACGATGAAACGTCATTATTGGTTTATCCAAATCCAACCTCTGCATTTGTAAAGTTAAAATATGAAGGTAAATCCAATTCAGCTGCTTTGATTCAGCTAATTGATCAGAATGGAAAAGTTGTTTGGAATAAAAAAACAATGTGTTTCATGGGTGAAAATATCGAAGAAGTGAATGTTGAGAGCTTTCCTTCAGGAATATATTCTGTAATTATTCAACAAGGGAATCATTATCAAACAGCACTTTTGAATATCGTTAAATAATGCGTTGGTTATTCCTTCTTGTATTTATCCCGAAAGTTTTTGGACAAGAGGTACATCCATTAAATAATGAAGCATTTCTTCAAGATGAGGTAGCTTCAATTTATATTGAATTACCAAATAGCCAATTGCAATTGCTTCTTGGAGATAGTTTGTATACGGATCATGAATTTTTAGCTTCGTTTCGTTACCAAAGTTCAGTGTTTTTGGATACGATTTCTCAAGTTGGATTTCGCGTCAGGGGAAATACCTCTCGAGGTGCAGGAAAAAAGTCGTTCAGTATTGATTTCAATGATTATATTCCCGGACAGAAATTTAAGGGCTTGGATAACATGAATTTATTGGGGAATCATAATGATCCCTCTCAATTGCGAGCTTGGCTGAGTTCCAGGGTATTGAAGGAAGCCAATCTCATCGTTTCGCGTAACAGTTTTGTTCGACTATACATCAATAATCAATACAAAGGTCTTTATCTCAACAATGAGGCAATTGATGATGAATTCGTCAAAGACAGATTTATTGGAAACTCCTCAGGTAATTTATTTAAATGTTCTTGGGGTTCGGATTTGACTTACCTCGGGAATAATCCGCAGGCGTATCAGGAAACGTATGATTTGAAAACAAACCAATTGCTAAAGGATTATTCAGGTTTGATTCATTTTATCGATGTACTCAATAACACAAATTCCACTCAATTTCCTTGTGCTATTCAGCAGGTTTTCGATGTGGATCGATACTTGAAAACGCTTGTTTATGAAATTTTAATCGGACATTGGGATGGCTACGCAGGAAACAAAAATAATTATTACCTATACCATCGACCTTCGGATGGAAAGTTTGTTTTTATCGAATATGACATAGATAACACCTTTGGAATAGATTGGTTAAATGAAAATTGGTCGGTTCGTAACATAAATAATTGGCATCTTGGCAATCGGCCGCTGATTCAAAGATTGTTTTCGGTTCCTTATTTTAAGGATCAATTTAATTTCTACATGAATCAAGCATTGAATTCCATTTTTAGTCAAGATTGGCTTCAGCAGTTAGAAAACAAGCAAAATTTAATTTCCCAATCGGCTTTTGAAGATTCATACAAACAGTTGGATTATGGATTTACAGATTCAGATTTTACTTCGTCTCTTACAGATGCATTTGGTGCTCACGTTACAATGAGTATTTCGGATTATTTAGATGCGCGTTTGCAAAGTGCACTTGCACAACTTCA